>NZ_MNRT01000006.1:0-15082 GCF_001916075.1 Clostridium sp. 29_15 | reverse complement strand
AGTTGCTATGGATGAAGGATTAAGATTTGCCATCAGAGAAGGTGGAAGAACTGTAGGTTCAGGAGTTGTTACTAAAGTTTTAGGATAATTCCTACTTTAACATAAAAAATGTTTAATATAATATAATGATATTAAGTAATATTGGAAAAGGACTGGGTTTCATTACCTAGTCCTTTAGAAAGCTAATATTATTGACATAATAAAGCCTTTATGTTAGAGTGTTTAAGTAATTAATGAATATGAATAGCACAATAGCATACAGACTTAATATATTAATTAATAACTGGAGGTGCAGACTGTGAGAGTTAAAATAACATTAGCATGCACAGAGTGTAAGCAAAGAAACTACAACACAATGAAAAACAAGAAAAACAATCCAGACAGAATGGAAATGAAGAAGTATTGCAGATTCTGTAAGACACATACTAATCACAAAGAAACAAAATAATTTTAATTAGCTTGTTTAAAAATGACACATATTCACAATAGTTTTAAGGATGTGAAGTGATGGCTGTTAAAGAAAATGTAAATATAAAAAGTAAGGCTTCTGAAAAGAATAATCACTTTAAATTCTTTAAAGAGATGAAAGCAGAAGTTAAGAGGATAACTTGGCCTTCAAAAGATGATACTAAAAAAGCATTAATTGCTGTAGGAGTAGTCGTGCTAATATATTTAATATTAGTTGGCGGGTTAGATTTAATTTTTACAAACCTCTTTAAGTTTATTTTTAATTTGTAATAAAGGAGGTTTAGGTGAGTTTCTCATCTAAGGTAAATATGAGTGAAAGAGCAAGATGGTATGTAGTACATACATACTCAGGTTATGAGAATAAGGTTAAAGCTAATCTTGAAAAAACTGTAGAAAATAGAAACCTTGAATCTTTACTTTTAGATATACAAGTTCCAATGGAAGAAGTTATCGAAGAAAAAGATGGTAAACAAAAAGTTTCTTTAAAAAAGAAATTTCCAGGGTATGTTCTTGTAAGAATGTTCATGACAGATGAGTCTTGGTACGTTGTTAGAAATACAAGAGGAGTTACAGGATTTGTTGGACCAGGATCTAAACCAGTTCCGCTTACTGATGAAGAAGTTGAATCTATGGGCATTTCAGAAAGTGCTATAGAAATTGATTTAGAAGTAGGGGAGAGTGTTGAAGTTATCTCTGGACCTTTAAAAGGATTCGTGGCTATTATCCAGGAAATCAATCTAGAAAAGCACAAGATGAAAGCTTTAATCGACATGTTCGGCAGAGAAACTTTAGCCGAATTAGATTTTAACCAAGTAGAAAAATTAGTTTAATAAAAACTAATGTTTAATTAAGTGGGAGGGCAAAAAGTCCGTATTACCACATTATAGGGAGGAATAGTAAATGGCTAAGAAAGTAACAGGAATGATAAAATTACAACTTCCTGCAGGAAAGGCAACACCAGCACCACCAGTTGGGCCAGCATTAGGACAACACGGTGTTAACATTATGGGATTCTGTAAGGAATTCAACGCAAAAACTGCTAACCAAGCTGGATTAATAATACCAGTAGTAATTACAGTATATCAAGATAGATCATTCAGCTTTATATTAAAAACTCCACCAGCTGCAGTTTTAATTAAAAAAGAATTAGGATTAGAAAGCGGTTCAGGAGTACCAAACAGAACTAAAGTTGGTAGCTTAACAAAAGAGCAAGTTAGAAAAATTGCTGAATTAAAAATGCCTGATTTAAATGCTGCATCAATCGAAACTGCTATGAGCATGATCGAAGGAACAGCTAAGAGTATGGGTGTTACTATAACTGAGTAATTCTAAGTTTTTAAATAGTGGGAGGTAAAAACCGCTAAAACCACAAAGGAGGCATAACAATGGGAAAGAAATATGTTGAAAGTTCAAAATTAGTTGACAAAAGCGTTTTATATACACCAGCTGAAGCTTTAGATTTAGCTGTTAAAACTGCTAAAGCAAAATTCGATGAAACAATCGAATTACACGTAAGATTAGGGGTAGACCCAAGACATGCTGATCAACAAGTAAGAGGAGCAGTAGTTCTTCCACACGGAACTGGTAGATCAGTAAAAGTTTTAGTATTCGCTAAAGGTGATAAAGCTAAAGAAGCTCAAGAAGCAGGAGCAGATTTCGTTGGAGCTGATGAATTAGTTCAAAAGATCCAAGGTGAAAACTGGTTTGACTACGATGTAGTTGTTGCAACTCCAGATATGATGGGTGTTGTTGGTAGATTAGGTAGAGTATTAGGACCTAAGGGATTAATGCCAAACCCTAAATCAGGAACAGTTACATTTGATGTAGCTAAAGCTATAGCTGATATCAAAGCTGGTAAGGTTGAATACAGAGTTGATAAAACTGCTATCGTTCACTGCCCAATCGGAAAGAAATCTTTCGGTGCAGAAAAATTACAAGATAACTTCAAGACTTTAATGGATGCTTTAGTAAAAGCTAAACCAGCTGCTGCTAAGGGACAATACATCAAATCTGTATCTGTTTCAAGCACAATGGGTCCTGGAGCTAAAATTAACCCAACAAAAGTTTTAGATTAGTATTGACATAAAAAAAAGTCTATATTATAATAAATTTTGTTGAAAAAAAGAATATAACTTCCGTAGACAGTGGGTGTCGCAAGACGTAATAGTTACCTACCGAGGAGTTCCGATTATATATTGGGTCTTCCTGCGTCTACAAGGAAGACCTTTCTTATTAAGAAAACAGTTTTTAAACTGTGAGGAGGTGGACACACAGTGATAAAGAAGAACAGACAAATTAAAGAAGCTAAAGTTCTTGAAATCAAAGAAAAGTTAGAAAAAGCTCAAGGTGTTGTTTTAGCTGATTACCAAGGTTTATCAGTTGAAGAAGATACAATGCTAAGAAAGAGTTTAAGAGAAGCTGGTGTTGAATACAAAGTTTACAAAAACTCTTTAGTAACAAGAGCTGCTAACGAATTAGGATTAGGTGATGTAGTTCAATACTTAGAAGGGCCAGTTTCAATAGCATTCGGATACGAAGATGCTACTGCTCCAGCAAGAGTATTAAATAACTTCGCTAAAGATCACAAGAAATTAGAATTAAAAGCTGGTATTGTTGACGGTATTGTTTATGACAAGACTGGAGTTGAAAAACTTGCAACTATCCCATCAAAAGAAGTGCTTATTGCAAAACTTCTTGGAAGCTTCAAAGCTCCATTATCAAACTTTGCATATTTAATTAATGCAATTAAAGATAAAAAAGAATCAGAATCAGCTGAATAATAAACTGATATAAGACACATTGTTTTTTAAAATTTTTGGAGGTGCAATTAAAATGACAAGAGAAGATATCATTCAAGCTATAAAAGAAATGACAGTTTTAGAATTAAACGAATTAGTAACTGCTTGCGAAGAGGAATTTGGTGTTAGCGCTGCTGCTCCAGTTGCTGTTGTAGGTGGAGCTGTTGCAGGTGCTGCAGCAGAAGAAAAAACAGAATTCGACGTAGTATTAGCTAACGCTGGTGCTAACAAGATTAAAGTAATCAAAGTTGTTAGAGAATTAACTGGATTAGGATTAAAAGAAGCTAAGGAAATAGTTGATGGAGCTCCTAAGACATTAAAAGAAGCTGTTTCTAAAGAAGAAGCTGAAGACATGAAAGCTAAATTAGCTGAAGTTGGAGCTGAAGTAGAAGTTAAATAATTTCTTTAGAAATTATATATAAAAGGTGCTTTATAGCACCTTTTTTCTTGCCCTTATATGTAAGGGTAGAAAAATGAAAGAAAAAAGAAAAAGTGAATATTGACAAATGATTAAGGTTATGATACTATTATCAAATGTACTATTCAATATGGGATATTATATATTCTTAAGAAAATAGGTATAATTAACTAATGGTTGGTTATACTAGAACGTGATGCTCTCCGAAAGCAAAAGTCCTTAGGGAAATTATGCTTTTGGTTATTTTACTTTTATACAAGGGGTGAAGATTCATGGTACATCCTGTCCAAGTCGGAAAAAGAACAAGAATGAGTTTTGCTAAGGTTAAAGATGTAACCGAAATGCCAAATTTAATTGAAGTACAATTAGATTCGTATGAGTGGTTCCTTAAAGAAGGATTACTTGAAGTATTTGATGATATAAATCCTATATCAAATTTTACTGGAAATCTTGTACTTGAGTTTGTAGACTACAAACTAGATATGGATAATATTAAATACTCAGTGGAAGAGTGTAAAGAGAGAGATTCTACTTATGCGGCACCACTAAAAGTATCAGTTAGACTAACTAACAATGATACTGGAGAAATAAAAGAACAAGAAGTATTTATGGGAGATTTCCCATTAATGACTGAGCAAGGTACTTTCATAATTAATGGGGCTGAGAGAGTTGTTGTAAGCCAGTTAGTTAGATCACCAGGTGTTTATTACAGCAACACAATTGATAAGAGTGGTAAGAAATTATTTGCTTCAACTGTAATACCTAATAGAGGTGCTTGGTTAGAGTACGAAACCGATTCAAATGATGTTATCTATGTAAGAATAGATAAGACAAGAAAGTTACCTATAAGTATTTTAGCAAGAGCTATGGGTTATGGAAGCGACCAAGAGTTACTTGAGTACTTTGGTGAAGAAGAAAGATTTAAGGCTACAATTGAAAAAGATAATACTAAAACTAGAGAAGAAGCATTATTAGAAATATATAAGAGATTAAGACCAGGTGAACCACCAACTGTGGATAGCGCTGTATCTTTAATTGATTCATTATTCTTTGATGCTAAAAGATATGACTTATCTAGAGTAGGTAGATATAAATTTAATAGAAAGTTAGCTATTAATTTAAGATTAATAAATCAAATCGCTGCTGTTGACATTATTAACCCTTCAACTGGAGAAGTAATGGTTGAACAAGGTGAAAAAATTAGCAGAGAAATGGCTGAAGCAATACAATGTGCTGGAATAAATTCCGTAGATGTATTAGTTGAAGATAGAGTAGTTAGAGTAATTGGTAACTACTTTGTAGATATCAATAAGGTTGTACCATTTGATATAAGTGATTTAAATATAAGAGAGGCTGTTCATTATCCAACTCTAATGGAAATATTAGACAATTATGATGATGAAGCTACAATTAAGGAAGAAATAAAGAAAAATATCACTAGATTAATACCAAAACATATAGTTAGAGACGATATTTTCGCAACAATTAGTTACGAAATAGGTTTAGCTTATGGTATAGGTTATACAGATGATATTGATCATTTAGGAAATAGAAGATTAAGATCTGTTGGTGAATTACTTCAAAACCAATTTAGAATTGGTTTATCAAGAATGGAAAGAGTAGTTAAGGAAAGAATGACTATTCAAGACCAAGAAGCTATTACACCACAAATGCTAATCAATATAAGACCAGTTGCAGCTGCTATAAAAGAATTCTTTGGTAGCTCACAATTATCACAATTCATGGATCAAACAAATCCATTATCAGAATTAACTCACAAGAGAAGATTATCAGCTTTAGGACCAGGAGGACTTTCAAGAGAAAGAGCTGGGTTTGAAGTAAGAGACGTTCATCATTCTCATTATGGTAGAATGTGTCCAATAGAAACTCCTGAAGGACCAAATATAGGTCTTATTAACTCATTAGCAACTTATGCTAAGGTTAATGAATATGGATTTATTGAAACTCCATATAGAATTGTAGATAAAGAAACTGGAACGGTTACAGATGAAATAAGATACTTCACAGCTGATGAAGAAGATTTATACTTAATAGCACAAGCTAAGGAACCGATTGGACCTGATAATAAGTTTGTTGAAAGTAGAGTAACTGTAAGACATAAAGATGATACATTAGTAGTTAATGCATCACAAGTAGATTTAATCGACGTATCTCCAAGACAAATAGTTTCTGTTGCAACAGCAATGATTCCATTCTTAGAGAACGATGATGCTTCTAGAGCACTGATGGGAGCCAACATGCAACGTCAAGCGGTTCCATTATTAAAGCCACAAGCACCTATCGTTGGTACAGGAATTGAGTATAGAGCAGCTGCTGATTCAGGAGTTTTACCTAAGGCTAAAAACTCAGGTACAGTTGTTTATGTAAGTGCTGATGAAATCAGAATCAAGAGAGATGCAGACGGTGGAATTGATACTTATAAATTACTTAAATTTAAGAGAAGTAACCCAGGTACTTGTATAAACCAAAGACCTTTAGTTGATAAGGGAGAAATGGTATTTAAGAACCAAGTATTAGCAGATGGTCCAGCTACAGATTTAGGAGAAATAGCATTAGGTAAAAACATCAGAATGGGATTCATAACTTGGGAAGGTTATAACTACGAAGATGCGATGCTAATTTCAGAAGAATTAGTTAGAGAAGACGTATTTACTTCAATCCACATTGAAGAGTATGAATGTGAAGCTAGAGATACTAAGTTAGGACCAGAAGAAATAACAAGAGACATACCAAACGTAAGTGAAGATGCTCTTAAAAACATTGATGATAGAGGTATAATCAGAATTGGTGCTGAAGTTAGATCAGGGGATATCCTAGTTGGTAAAGTAACACCTAAGGGAGAAACTGAATTAACAGCTGAAGAAAGATTATTAAGAGCTATTTTCGGTGAAAAAGCTAGAGAAGTAAGAGATACATCATTAAGAGTACCACATGGTGAAGCTGGTATCATAGTTGATGTTAAGATATTCACTAGAGAAAACGGTGATGAATTAAATCCAGGAGTTAATGAACTTGTTAGATGTTATATCGCTCAAAAGAGAAAAATTTCTGTTGGGGATAAGATGGCTGGACGTCACGGTAATAAAGGGGTTATCTCAAGAGTATTACCAGAAGAAGATATGCCATTCTTACCAGATGGTAGACCATTACAAATTTGTTTAAATCCATTAGGGGTTCCATCACGTATGAATATCGGGCAGGTATTAGAAGTTCACTTAGGATGGGCTTCAAGCAAATTAGGATGGCACATAGCTACTCCTGTATTTGATGGTGCTACAGAAAAAGATATTGAAAAATATTTAGAAGAAGCTGGATATAATGCAAATGGAAAGACTGTACTATACGATGGTAGAACAGGTGAACCATTTGATAATGAAGTAACGGTAGGTATAATGTATATCTTAAAGCTTGCCCATTTAGTTGATGATAAGATCCACGCAAGATCAACAGGACCTTACTCACTTGTTACACAACAACCATTAGGAGGTAAGGCACAATTTGGTGGTCAAAGATTTGGGGAAATGGAAGTTTGGGCTTTAGAAGCATATGGTGCTGCTCATACATTACAAGAAATATTAACTGTTAAATCAGATGATGTTGTAGGAAGAGTTAAGACATATGAAGCTATTGTTAAGGGAGAAAACATCCCTGAACCAGGAGTACCAGAATCATTTAAGGTTCTTATTAAAGAATTACAAGCTTTATGCTTAGATGTTAAAGTATTAAATGATAATAACGAAGAAGTTAAATTAAAAGAATTTAGCGAAGATGATATAGAAGATTTAGAAGTTAACATAGAGGGAACTGAAGATTTAGGAAATACACAATCTGTTGCAGATGATAGTTATATTTCAGCTAATGATAACAATGAAGTAGATGCTGACATAGATGTTGAAGAAGATATAGATTTAGATGCATTTACATTAGATGGGTTCCATGAAGAGTTAGATTTAGACGATTTTGTCAACGATGAACACTAATATTGAAGGGAGGATATACCCTTGTTTGAATTAAACAATTTTGATGCTATACAAATAGGATTAGCTTCTCCAGATCAGATAAGAGAATGGTCAAGAGGTGAAGTTAAAAAACCTGAAACAATTAACTATAGAACACTTAAGCCTGAAAGAGATGGTCTATTCTGTGAAAGAATTTTTGGACCTATGAAAGACTGGGAGTGTCATTGTGGTAAATATAAGAGAGTAAGATACAAAGGTATTGTTTGTGATAGATGTGGTGTTGAAGTTACTAAAGCTAAGGTAAGAAGAGAAAGAATGGGGCACATAGAGCTTGCTGCTCCCGTTTCTCACATTTGGTACTTCAAAGGTATTCCATCTAGAATGGGATTACTTTTAGATATGTCACCAAGAGCACTTGAAAAGATACTTTATTTTGCCTCTTATGTAGTTATTGATCCAAAGGAAACTTCTTTATTAAAGAAACAGCTTTTAAGCGAAAAAGAATATAGAGAAGCAGTAGATAAGTTTGGTGAAGAAAGCTTTGTAGCTGGAATGGGTGCTGAAGCTGTTCAAGAGTTACTAGGTGAAATAGACTTAGAATCTCAATCAAAAGAATTAAAAGAAGAGCTAAAAACTAGCAGCGGACAAAAGAAAATAAGAGTTATCAGAAGATTAGAAGTAGTAGAATCTTTCAGAAAATCAGGAAATGATCCAAGATGGATGGTTATAAACGTAATTCCTGTAATACCACCAGACTTAAGACCAATGGTTCAATTAGATGGTGGAAGATTTGCAACATCTGATTTAAATGACTTATATAGAAGAGTTATCAACAGAAATAACAGATTAAAGAAGCTTTTAGATTTAGGAGCTCCTGATATAATCGTTAGAAATGAAAAGAGAATGCTTCAAGAAGCTGTTGATGCTCTTATAGATAACGGTAGAAGGGGAAGACCAGTAACAGGTCCTGGAAACAGAGCCCTTAAATCATTATCAGATATGCTTAAAGGTAAGCAAGGTAGATTTAGACAAAACTTACTTGGTAAGAGAGTTGACTATTCAGGAAGATCAGTTATCGTTGTTGGACCTGAATTAAAAATGTACCAATGTGGTTTACCAAAAGAAATGGCTTTAGAATTATTCAAGCCTTTCGTAATGAAGAAACTAGTTGAAGATGGAATAGCTCACAATATTAAGAGTGCTAAGAGAATGGTAGAAAGAGTAAACAATCAAGTATGGGATATACTTGAAGAAGTTATTACTGATCATCCAGTATTACTTAACCGTGCTCCTACTCTACACAGACTTGGTATTCAAGCATTCCAACCTGTATTAGTTGAAGGTAGAGCAATCAAGCTTCACCCATTAGTATGTACAGCATACAATGCTGACTTCGATGGTGACCAAATGGCGGTTCACGTTCCATTATCAGTAGAAGCTCAAGCAGAAGCAAGATTCTTAATGCTTGCAGCTGGAAATATCATGAAACCATCTGATGGTAAGCCAGTTTGTGTTCCTACACAAGATATGGTTCTTGGTTCATACTATTTAACAATGGATAAAGAAGGATGTAAAGGTGAAGGAAGTTATTTTGCATCAGTAGACGAAGCTATAATGGCATACAACGTTAAAGCTATAGATATTCACGCATTAATCAATGTAAGAATGTTTAGAGAAGTTAATGGTGAAATGAAACATGGAATCATTAAGACTACTGTAGGTAAGATAATGTTCAATGAATCAATTCCACAAGATTTAGGATATGTTGATAGAGAAAATCCAGAAACTATGTTTAATCTTGAAGTTGATTTCTTAATTACTAAGAAGACATTAGGAAAACTTATTGATAAGTGTTATATTAAGCACGGCCCAACTAATACATCAATAATGTTAGATAACATAAAAGCTTTAGGATACCACTATTCATCAATTGGTGCTATTACAGTAGCAGCATCTGATATGGTCGTTCCAGAAGCTAAGTACACTTTACTAGCTGAAGCAGAAGCAACTGTAGATAAGATAGAAAAGATGTATAAAAGAGGATTCATATCTGATGATGAAAGATATGAGAGAGTTATTGCTACTTGGACTAAGACAACTGAAGATGTAGCCAACGCACTTATGGATAGTATGGATAAGTTTAATCCAATATTCATGATGGCTGATTCAGGAGCCAGAGGTTCTAAGGCACAAATCAAACAATTAGCAGGGATGAGAGGGCTTATGGCTGCTCCATCAGGTAAGATTATCGAGTTACCAATCAAGGCATCATTCAGAGAAGGTCTTGACGTACTTGAATATTTCTTATCAACACACGGTGCGAGAAAGGGTAATGCCGATACAGCACTTAAGACAGCGGATTCAGGTTACTTAACTAGAAGACTTGTTGACGTATCACAAGATGTTATCGTAAGAGAAATAGATTGTGGAACTGAAGAAGGATTATTAGTTTCTGAAATTAAAGAAGGAAACGAAGTAATCGAAGGATTAGCTGAAAGATTATATGGTAGATATACAGCTGAAGATATCTTCCACCCAGAAACAGGTGAATTATTATTACCAAGAGATACATTTATTGAATCTCACATGGCTGATAAGATAGCTGATTCAGGCGTTAAAGAAGTTAGAATAAGATCTGTATTCACATGTAACAGTAAAATAGGTGTTTGTGCTAAATGTTATGGTATGAACTTAGCAACAGCACAAAAAATAAATATTGGTGAAGCTGTTGGTATAATAGCTGCACAATCAATCGGTGAACCTGGTACTCAGCTTACAATGAGAACATTCCATACAGGTGGGGTTGCCGGTGCCGATATCACTCAAGGTCTTCCTAGAGTTGAAGAATTATTTGAAGCTAGAAAACCAAAGGGGCTTGCTATAGTTTCAGAAGTTAGTGGTACTGTAAGAGTTGAAGAAACTAAGAAGAAGAGAACGGTACACGTAATGACAGCTGAAGGCGAAGAACGTAGTTATGAAATTCCATTTGGATCAAGATTAAAAGTAACTAACGATGACATAATAGAAGCTGGGGATGTTATTACTGAAGGTTCAGTAAATCCACATGATATTATGGCTATTAAAGGTGTTGATGGTGCTAGAGAATACTTACTTTCAGAAGTACAAAAAGTTTACAGACTTCAAGGGGTTGATATCAATGATAAGCACTTAGAAGTTGTTGTTAGACAAATGACTAGAAAGGTTAAAGTAAGCGAACCAGGAGATACTGAATTATTACCAGGAACTATGATAGATATGTTCGATTACAATGCTGAAAATGCTAGAGTTAGAGAGTTTGGTGGAGAAGAAGCACAAGGTGAAATCGCATTACTAGGTATCACTAAGGCTGCACTTGCAACTGATAGTTTCTTATCAGCAGCATCATTCCAAGAAACTACTAGAGTTCTTACAGAAGCAGCTATTAAAGGTAAGATAGACCCACTAGTTGGATTGAAAGAAAATGTTATTATAGGTAAGTTAATTCCAGCTGGTACAGGTATGATGAAATATAGATCATTAAATGTAGATGTAAAAGGCGATGAGGAAGAAGTCGAAATTACAAATACTATAGAATAATACAGTGCAATTTTATTGACATGTGTATGCTTAAATGATAAAATACCAATTGTGTGATTTATAAAGCTACACTACAATATGATTGTCTACATGATTCATGGAGGCAAACTTGTTGAAGCATGCCTCCCTGAACTAAGATTAGGAGGGGGATTCATGTTAGACAAGATTGTAGAAAAGAAAGTTATTGGAATAAAACAATGTCTAAAATTTATAAAACTTGGCAAAGGCAAGGTTTTATATGTAGCTAATGATGCAGACGCTAGATTGATATCACCTTTGATAGAGCTAGCGGAAAAAGAAAACATAAAAATTGTAGAAATTTCTACAATGAAGGAACTAGGATTGATGAGCGGTATTGAAGTTAGAAGTGCAGCAACATTAATCATAGAAAAATAAATTTGTGTTTATCTTATTTATATAGATAAATAAATTTCAGGAGGTGAAAAAATGCCAACTATAAGCCAATTAGTTAGAAAAGGAAGAAAATCTGCTGCTAACAAATCAACAGCACCAGCATTAAATGAATGTCCACAAAGAAGAGGAGTTTGTACAGTTGTTAAGACTACTACTCCAAAGAAGCCTAACTCAGCTTTAAGAAAAGTTGCCAGAGTAAGACTTACAAATGGATTCGAAGTTACTGCATATATCGGTGGTGTAGGACACAACTTACAAGAGCACAGCGTTGTTCTTATAAGAGGTGGTAGAGTTAAGGACCTTCCTGGGGTTAGATACCACATCGTAAGAGGGGCACTTGACTGTGCTGGTGTAGCTAACAGAATGCAAGGAAGATCTAAATACGGTGCTAAGAGACCAAAACAAAAATAGTTTCTTAAACTAAGATAGTGCTTATCTTCGGCATTTACATAGATTTAAAGAAATTTAATTAGATTTATATAGATGTAAGAAGCGAAGCACTTTGCGGCAAATGTAAAGTGTTGCCGAGTACCGATGACTTAAAAGTAAAAAGTGATTAAGGAGGGAAGAAAAGTGCCAAGAAAAGGATTTATCGCTAAAAGAGATGTATTACCAGATCCAATGTATAACTCAAAGGTTGTTACTAAGTTAATAAACAATGTTATGGAAGATGGTAAAAAAGGAGTAGCTCAAAAAATATGCTACGATGCGTTTGAAATAATGGCGCAAAAAACAGGCAGAGATGCTTTAGAAGTATTCGAAGAAGCTTTAAACAATGTTATGCCTTTATTAGAAGTAAAAGCTAGAAGAATAGGTGGTGCTAACTACCAAGTTCCAATAGAAGTTAGACCTGAGAGAAGACAAACTTTAGGTTTAAGATGGATACTAGCTGCTGCTAGAAAAAGAGGCGAAAAAGTTATGGCTGAAAGATTAGCTGGAGAATTATTAGATGCAGCTAACAATACTGGAGCTGCTGTTAAGAAGAGAGAAGACACTCACAAAATGGCAGAAGCTAATAAAGCATTCGCTCACTACAGATACTAATAAACTGAAACTGTTTTGGCTTATGCCAAAGCAGTTTTGTCGAATATAAAATTACTCATTGAGAGGAGGATATACAATGGCTAGAAAATATCCATTAGACAAATTCCGTAACTTCGGAATCATGGCTCACATTGATGCTGGTAAAACAACAACAACTGAGCGTATATTATTCTACACTGGTAGAAGCCATAAAATAGGTGAAGTACACGAAGGTGCTGCGACTATGGACTGGATGGTTCAAGAACAAGAAAGAGGTATAACAATTACTTCTGCAGCAACAACTTGTATGTGGAATGGACACGAATTAAACATAATAGATACTCCAGGACACGTAGATTTTACAGTAGAAGTTGAAAGATCTTTAAGAGTTCTTGACGGTGCTGTAACAGTTCTTGATGCTAAGAGTGGGGTTGAACCTCAAACTGAAACTGTTTGGAGACAGGCAGATAAGTACAAAGTACCAAGAATGATTTATGTAAACAAAATGGATGCTACAGGTGCTGACTTCTTCAGATGTGTTAACACTGTAAGAGATAGATTAAAAGCTAATGCAGTTCCAATACAAATACCAGTAGGTGCTGAATCAGAATTCAAAGGTATGATTGACTTAATATCAAACCATGCTATTATTACTTATGATGATTTAGGTAAAGATGTAAGAATTGAAGAAATTCCTGCAGAATTAGCTGATCAAGCAGAAGAATACAGAATGGCTATGATAGAAGCTATCGCTGAAACTGATGAAACATTAATGGAAAAATACCTTGAAGGTGAAGAATTAACAGAAGAAGAATTACATGCTGCTTTAAGAAAAGCTACTATAGCTAATGAAATAGTACCATGTATTTGTGGTTCTTCATACAAGAACAAAGGTGTTCAAGAAATGATTAACGGTGTTGTTGCTTACTTACCATCACCATTAGATATTCCAGCTGTAACTGGAACAAACTTAGATGGAGAAGAAGATTCAAGACCAGCTTCAGACGATGCACCAATGTCTGCTTTAGCATTCAAGATTGCTACTGACCCATTCGTTGGTAAATTAGCATTTACAAGAATCTATTCAGGTGTAATGAACAGTGGTTCTTACGTTCTTAACTCAACAAAAGGTAAGAAAGAAAGAATCGGAAGACTTGTTAAGATGCATTCAAACACTAGAGAAGAAGTTGAAGCATTAGAAGCAGGTGAATTAGGAGCAATCATCGGATTAAAGAACACTACTACTGGTGACACTTTATGTGATGAAAATGCACCAATCATATTAGAATCAATGGAATTCCCAGAACCAGTTATCGAAGTTGCTATCGAGCCTAAAACTAAGGCTGGTCAAGAAAAGATGGGATTAGCTTTAGCTAAACTTGCTGAAGAAGATCCAACTTTCAAGACTTGGACAGATCAAGAAACTGGTCAAACAATCATCGCTGGTATGGGTGAGTTACACTTAGATATCATCGTTGATAGATTACAAAGAGAATTCAAAGTTGAATGTAATGTAGGTGCTCCTCAAGTTGCTTACAAAGAAACTATCAGATCAGCTGTTAAAGCTGAAGCTAAATATGCTAAGCAATCAGGTGGTAAAGGTCAATACGGTCACGCTGTTATTGAAATGGAACCAACTGAAGGTGAATACGTATTTGAAAATGCTATCGTTGGTGGAGCTATTCCAAAAGAATACATTCCTGCTATCGATGCTGGTATCCAAGAAGCAGCTAAGAATGGTATAATCGCTGGATACGAAGTTATTAACTTCAGAGTTAAATTAGTTCACGGTTCATACCACGAAGTCGATTCATCAGAAATGGCATTCAAAATTGCTGGATCTATGGCATTCAAAAATGCTATGCAAAAAGCAAGCCCAGTATTACTTGAACCAATGATGAAGGTTGAAGTAACTGTACCAGAAGAGTACATGGGAGATGTTATCGGTGATATCAACTCAAGAAGAGGTAGAATGGAAGGAATGGAAGCAGTTAATGGAGCTCAAGTTATAAGAGCATTCGTACCATTATCTGAAATGTTTGGATATGCTACTACTTTAAGATCAAGATCTCAAGGTAGAGGAGTTTATTCAATGGTATTTGATCACTATGAAGAAGTTCCAAAGAACATTCAAGAACAAATAGCTGGTAATAGAGCTAAATAATTAACTAATTAAGTAATAACTATTTGTAATATTGATTATAATAATAGTCAATATTACAAATATTAAAAAATATAAATAATGAATTAGAAAACATATTAATTATAATAATAATTAGTATGAATCATATAATTTTATTTCCAAAAAGGAGGAATTTGCAAATGGCAAAGCAAAAATTCGAAAGAAGTAAACCACACGTAAATATCGGAACAATTGGTCACGTTGACCACGGTAAGACTACATT
>NZ_MNRT01000005.1:0-17745 GCF_001916075.1 Clostridium sp. 29_15 | reverse complement strand
AATAGGAAAAATATAGCATAGAACCGATGTTAGTTCTATGCCTTTTAGAATACTTAAAATTAAATTCCCGAAGGGAGCGTGGCGAAAGCCACTTTTTTAATTATTATATAATTTGAAAAGATAATAAAGTAAATTACTTTATTAGTCAATAGTAAAATAAAAGGAGATAGAGTATGAGATATGTTGTTGTGACAGTGGCGGATGGAGAAGCAGGAGTTTTTAATAAAAAACTTAGTGCTGAAACATTTGAAAAGTTTAAGGTTAAATCATCAAAGTTACCTGCACATATTACCTTAAAAGCACCTTTTGAAACAGAAGAGCCTATAGAAGTATTAGAAGAGGCAATAGAAAAATATATTAAAGACAAAAAAGCAATACCTTATGAAATTAAGGGGTTTGAACATTTTGATAATAGAGTTATTTATATGAATGTTATTGAAAATAAGGAAATGAGAGATTTTCATAAAGCTTTTGTAAAGGCCATAAAAGAAGTAAATTATATAAGCTTTGGAAGCCATGAAGGTGAAAATGCAATATTTCACGTAACAGTTTCATCTAAAAAAGTTTCTTTCGTATTTGATGAAATGTGGCAATGGATCAATCAATTCAATTGTAATTATAATGTTTTATTAAATAATATTTCCATATATAAGTGGCAGGATAACACATGGAAGCTTCATAAAAGATTTGAATTAAAAGAATAAATATGACATATCAAATAAGTACCTTTGAAGATAGGTACTTATTTTTTAATTTAAAAAGGTTTGTAGCAGAAAGTTTGTGGAAATAATTAAATAAAAAGGTATAATATACAGGTAAAGAGGTGATGGTGTAAAAAATATAATGATAATTGAAGATAACAGAGAAATGAAAGCAGAACTAATAAGTTTTCTTGGAAGATATGGATGAAATTATGAGTATAAATTTAGGTGCCGATGATTTTGTAACCAAGCCATATAATACAGCAGTGCTTTTAGCGAGAATTTCATCACTTTTAAGAAGAACATCTAGTTATAATCTTTAATACTTTAGTAATTTCAAAGTATAAGTTAATAGATTTAATAAATTCATCAAGAAAAAGTGAAAAAATCACTGTAAGAAGTGCAGGATTATCCTTTACAATTCTTATAGCATCAATAGTTATCCTGGTAGTAGCATATTATTTAGCATCAGTTACTAATCTTGATTTTAATGATTATAGATTCTTAACTTCAATTTTCTTAGGAATAATAGGCACATTAGGGTTTTTCTTTGGTGCATCATCAGTATTACTTCTAATACTAAAGAAAAGTGATAATTTATATTATAATAATTTAAATACATTTACCATAAGACAAATAACAAATAAGTTTAACACTAATTTTATATCCATGGCAGTAATTTGTTTAATGTTATTTGTAACCATAGGAATATTAACCACTGGTTTGAGTATGAAAAAATCTTTTGAAGAAATTACTAAGAAGTTTACTCCTTATGATTTATCTTGTTCATTAAATAAAGATAATGAAGAAAGTAATATTCCAATAGAAGAGGCTTTAGCTAAATATCATATTATTTTAGATGAAAATACTGAATATATAACAATGAATACTTATATGATAGATTTTAGTATTAAAGATTTACTAGGTAAGTACACAGACACTGGCTCTGAACTTATTAACTTTAATCCAGTTTTTGAAAAAGCACAAGTTATATCAGTAACAGATTTTAACAAAAATAGAAAGCTTTTAGGTGAAAAAGAACTACAGTTAAATAATGATGAAATTTATCTAGCTTCTAATTTAGAAAGCATGATTCCAACCATTGAAAGATTCTTTAAGGAAAATAATCAAATTATTATTGATGGAAAAGCATATGATATAAAGGAAAAGAAGGTGCTAGATGATTCATTAGGTATAACAGGAGCTAGCAATAATATATTTTCTTTTATTGTGCCAGATGATTTCTGCAACAATTTAACTGCTGATAGTGAATATATTAATATTAATTATGTAGGTGAAGGTAAGGAGCGGAAGAAAGAAGAAGTAGCTAAAATATTAGAAGGATACATGACCATAGAGCCAGGAGTCATAGGTGATGACATTAAGTTGTTAGCTATGAGTAGAGAAATAGCTTATGATTCTAATGTAGGAATGTCAACAATAATACTTTTTGTAGCAATTTATATAGGAATAGTATTTTTACTTTCCAGTGCAGTAGTATTAGCTATTCAGCAGTTGGCTCAATGTAATGATTCCATGGAACGTTATGAAGTATTAAGAAAAATAGGAGCTTCCAGAAGACAAATTAATAAGAGTATATTAGTGGAAGTATTAACATTTTTCATAATGCCGTTATCACTGGCTATCATACATTCAATAGTAGGTATAAATATAGTTGAAGAATATTTGCAGAACTTTGGAAACTACGACATATTAATATCATCACTGATAACTGCATTAATATTTGTTATAGTATATGGAGGATATTTCTATGCCACTTATATAGGCTATAGAAATGCCATAGATAATTAAAAAAAGCTAAGCTTATCTAATTTAGGTGGGCTTAGCTTTTATAAATAAAAACTTTTTTAAGGATATAATGGTATAATTAGTAATAAAAGAGTAACAAGAAATAAGAGGGGATTAATAAAATATGAAAATAAATAAGGAAAAAGCAAAGAGAGTTTTTAATGAATATGTTGAAAAATATGATAGCAATATTGAAAAGATAAAATTAAAAGAAGTTTAAAAAAGACAGCAGTAGATAATAGAGTAGGTCATATTTCATTGGTATTTGGACTAATATATGATGAAAGCATAAAAATTACAGTGAAGCAAGGGTATTTAAATGAAATGATGAAGTTTCAATCTAAGATAGATAGTACTATTTTAAATTTAAAAGTGCTAGTTAAATTAATAATATATATAGAGTTTGACTATAAGATTAAAGAAAAGGTTATGCATTTAATTTTTAGCTTATATATCACTATTTTAGCTGCAGTGGTATATTTTCCAATACCTTTAGCCTTGGGTAAAAACGTCATAAGGAAATTAGCTAAAATTCACTTAATACCTTGGGAAAGTACTATCAGTATTTATAGGATTGGTGGTATAAGTGAGGTAAGGTTCTGTAAAAAACTTTGTGTAAACTGAATAAAATCAACTCCTTTTTGGAAATAATTGAGATAAATAATTATTACAAAAAGGAGTTTTTTATATGTCAAATATGTCGAAAGAATTATTAAGAGAATATATTAAGGAGCAAAACTTTACTAGTCCAAATGAAATTTTAAATGCTCTAAAAGATATGTTTAGAGATGTGCTTCAAGAATCATTAGAAGCTGAAATGGATGAAGCATTAGGCTACGGAAAGTATGATTCTAGTAGTAAATCTATTGATAATAGTAGAAATGGTTATTCAAAGAAAACAGTAAAATCAGAATTAGGACCAGTTGAAATAAATATACCAAGAGACAGAAATGGTGAATTTGAACCTAAAATTATTCCTAAACATCAAAGATCAGTTAATGGAATAGAGGAAAAAATATTAGGTTTATATGCAACTGGAATGACAACTCGTGATATTTCTGAACAAGTAAAAGAACTTTATGGAGTGGATGTTAGTGCAGAAACTGTATCTAATATTACAAATAGAATTTTACCGCTGGTAGCCGAATGGCAAAGTAGACCTTTAGAAAAAACATACTCATTTGTATTTATGGATGCAATTCATTATAAAGTTAGAGAAGATAAACAAGTAGTGATTAAAGCTGCGTATGTTGTTATCGGAGTCAATTTAGATGGAGAAAAAGAAGTTTTAGGGATATGGATTGGAGCTAATGAATCAAGTAAATTCTGGCTATCTGTATTAAACGATTTAAAGAATAGAGGGGTTCAAAATGTGCTTATATTTTGCGTTGACGGTCTTAATGGCTTCAAGGAAGCTATCGGAGCTACTTTCCCATTTGCTAAAATACAAAGGTGCATAATACATCAAATACGTTCTAGTATGAAGTATATACCTTATAAAGATAGAAAAGCTTTTATAGCTGATTTAAAAGGTGTTTACACTTCCGTTAACGAAGAGATTGCTATGGATAATTTACTTGCTATGAAAGATAAATGGGGTAATAAATACCCTAATGCAATAAAGAGTTGGGAAGATAACTGGGATAACTTAAGTACATTCTTTGCTTTCCCTGGTAATATAAGAAAAATAATCTATACAACTAATGTTATAGAAAGTTTAAATAGTCAATTTAGAAAAATAACTAAAACAAAATTAATATTCCCTAATGATGATAGTTTAATGAAAATGCTATATCTAGCCGTTGAACGCGTAGCAAGGAAATGGACCAGAGCTTATTCAGATTGGGATTTAGTTATTAATCAATTGAATATTATTTTTAGTGATATTTTAGATGAAAAAAGAACCTCAAATTAGGATAAACCTAAAATAAAGTTCTTTTGATATTTTCCCTAACGTATATTATTCCCAAGAAGTGGGGATAATATACATATAGGTTAATATTTAAAGTGTCAATAAAATCTATATTTAGACAAAAATAAATAAAATTTAGATTTTAAAAATCACTCATTATTTCCAAGAGGAAATTTAGAATACACAAAATTATTTACAGACTCTGAGGTAATTACCAATGTAGGTGGTAATTTAATTTTATTATCTCCATTTATATTTTTTATTTGCTATCATTTTAGGGATGTTACTTTTAAAATAAATCAAATTATAGCAATGGCCTTTGCAATATCTTTATTTATTGAATGTAGCCAGGTTGTTTTGTCATATTTAGTTGCCAATTTAAGTAGATCCTTTGATACCATGGATTTACTTTGTAATACCATTAGTGGACTTTTAGGTTATTACTTATATAAGGTATATAGCAGAATAAATATAAGCTACTCAATTAGAGAGAAAGTAGTTTAGTATTGATACCATAGAAAATCTTAGGCTAAAATTAAAAAAATCAGTAAATGTGTAAATTGCATTTACTGATTTTTTATTTATTAATATAATTAAAATTGGTAATAAAACGATAGACAAGGGAGTATGTAAATATGGCCACAATGAAAGATGTTGCAAAAGAAGCAGGGGTAGCAGTAGGTACAGTTTCTAAGGTTATTAACAATATACCAGTTAAACCAGAAACAAAGGTTTTAGTAGAAGAGGCTATAAAAAAATTAAAGTATGAGCCTAATGTTTATGCTAGAGGTTTAAAAATTAATAAAACTAACACTGTAGCTGTAATTTTACCAACAATTTGGCATCCTTTTTTCAGCGAATTAGCTTATAATATTGAGAAATGCCTAAGAGAAGTAGGCATGAAGATGATTTTATGTAATTCTGAAAAAAATCAGCAAAGTGAAATAGAATATATATCTATGGCTAAACAAAATAAGATGGATGGGATTATTGCAATAACCTATAGTAATATAGATGAATATGTTTCAGAAAAAATACCATTTGTAAGTATAGATAGATATTTCTCTAAGGATATAACGTATATTTCCAGTGATAACTTTCAAGGTGGAAAATTAGCAGCAGAAAAGCTTATTGAAGCAGGTTGTAAAAATATAGCTTATATAGGTCGTGGATCAAAAATAGATAATGCTACAAGAAAAAGAAAAGAAGGATTTATAAGCTATTGCACAGAAAATAATATTAATTATGATATATGTGAATTACTAGGAAGTTCCAGTGAGTTTGAAATTTTACTAGATGAATTTATTGAAGAAAATTTTAAAGAAAAGATAAAAATAGATGGAGTTTTTGCAGTAACTGATAGACATGCATTGGATTTTATTAAAAGGTTAGAAAATATAAATGTTAATGTACCAAAAGATGTTCAAGTTATTGGTTTTGATGGAAGTAGATCATTTAGCCAAGATGAATTTAAAATATCTACCATTAGGCAACCCGTTGAGCTGATGGCTAAAAAATCAGTGGAAGCATTAATAAATATAATTGAAGACAAACCATTAGAAAAGAAGGTAATTCTTCCAATAAATTTTATAAAAGGATATACAACTAAATAAATATTAAGAAATAGATTTCCTAAGTTAGAATTTTGCTTAGGAAATTTTTCTTAAAAAATACTTGACTATATGATGAAAACGTATTAATATTTAAATGTAGCAAAAATGAAACGTTTCAAGTAAATGAAATTATTACTAAAAAATCTTTTGTCATATAAGGGAGATGGACATGAGTAAAAATTATAATCAAATAAGTAAAGAAATATTAGAGTATGTAGGTGGAAAAGAAAATATCATCAGTGCTGCACATTGTGCCACAAGATTAAGATTAGTTCTTAAAGATGATAAAAAAATTAACATTAAGGCCATTGAAGAAATGCCAGCAGTAAAAGGTAATTTCAATACTTCAGGACAATTCCAAATAATCTTAGGCTCTGGTGTTGTTAATGAAGTTTATAAAGAACTAATTAAAATAGCAGATATAGTTGAAGGAAGTAAGGAAGAATTAAAGAAAGAAGCTGATAAAAAGCTAAATCCTGTTCAAAGATTAATTAAATCTTTAGCAGATGTTTTTGTACCAGTACTTCCGATTCTTGTGGCTGCAGGATTATTGATGGGTATAAATAATATTTTAACTTCTCAAGGGTTATTTGTAGAAGGACAATCTTTAATTGAAGCTCACCCACAATTTAAAGATTTAGCAGAAATGATTAATACATTTGCCAATACAGGATTTGCATTCTTACCAATATTTTTAGGATTTTCAGCTACTAAGGCGTTTGGTGGTAATCCATATTTAGGAGCTTGTATAGGTGCTTTAATGATTCATGGTGATTTATTAAATGGTTACAGTTATCCATCAGCAGTTATTGAAGGAACTGTACCATATTGGAATATATTAGGTTTCTCTATTCTTAAAGTAGGATATCAAGGAACAGTACTACCAGTTTTAGCATCATCTTTTGTATTAGCAAAAGTTGAAAAGACATTACATAAAATAATACCATCAGTTTTAGATAATCTTTTAACACCATTATTTACAGTATTTATTACAGGATTATTAACATTTGTAGCAATAGGACCAGTAATGAGATTAGCTGGTGATGGAATTACAGCAGGATTAATAGGTTTAATTAATACATTAGGACCAATAGGAGGAGCTATATTTGGATTCTTCTATGCACCAATAGTTATAACAGGTATGCATCATAGCTTTACAGCTGTTGAAACTCAATTATTAGCAGATATAGCAACAACAGGTGGATCATTTATTTTCCCAGTTGCAGCAATGTCAAATGTAGCACAAGGTGCAGCAGCTTTATCAGTACTTCTTATTCTTAAAAAGGATAATAAAATGAAAGGTATAGCATCAGCATCAGGTATTTCAGCTTTATTAGGAATCACTGAACCAGCTATATTTGGAGTTAACTTAAAATTACGCTATCCATTCTACGGAGCAATGATAGGTTCAGGAGTTTCAAGTGCATATATAATGTTAACTAAAGTATTAGCATTAGCTCCAGGAGCTGCAGGTTTACCAGGTATAATATCAATAAGACCAGATTCAATGATAAATTATATTATAGGTATGGCTATTTCTATGGGGGTAGCAGTGGTATCTACTATTATTTTAGCTAAGACTACAGCAAAGAAAGAAAATTTAGAAGTAGCATAATGTTATGAAGATATAAATAGGAGGAATTAGAGCATAATCTAATACCTTCTATTTTTGGCTTAATGATTTCAGTTTATTAGATTAATAGTTTATATAATAAGGAGAGAAATTTTAATGAAAGAGTGGACAAGAGAAGAACGTTATAGAACAATATTAGAAGCAAGTGATGAGGAAATGGCAGTATTAAAAGAAAAGGTAGATGGTTGCCCATATAGACAAAAATTTCATATTCAACCTACAACAGGATTACTAAATGATCCTAATGGTTTTGCATATTTTAATGGAGAATATCATTTATTTTATCAATGGTTCCCTTTAGGACCTGTACATGGAATTAAACACTGGTATCATGTTTCATCAAAAGATTTAGTACATTGGAATGATTGTGGTGTTGGTATTATTCCTAGTGAGTACTTTGAAAGTCATGGAGCATTTTCAGGTAGTGGATTAGCTGAAAATGATAAATTATATTTATTTTATACAGGAAATACAAGAAATGATAAGTGGGAAAGACATCCGTATCAGTGTTTAGCAATTATGGATGCAGAAGGAAAAATAACTAAGCATCCTAAAGCTATTGTGGAAGAACTGCCAGAAATATATACTGATAACTTTAGAGATCCTAAAGTATTTAAAGAAAATGATAAATATTATTTTGTAATAGGAGCTGAAAGAAAAGAAGGAAATCTTGGGACTATAGCAGTATATGAATCAGGTGATTTGATAAATTGGAATTATAAAGGTGAAATAAAAACAAGCTTCTTTGGGAATGGATTTATGTGGGAATGTCCTGATTACATAAAAATTGATGATAAAGGTGTTCTTATATTTTCACCACAAGGGTTAGAAGCTAATGGTGATAAATACAAAAATATTTTCCAATCAGGTTATTTAATTGGAAATAAAATCGATTTTGAAAACCTAGAGTTTAATCATGGAGAATTTAGAGAATTAGATAGAGGATTTGATTTTTACGCTCCACAAACTACAAAAGCACCAGATGGAAGATATATATTAGTTGGTTGGATGGGATTACCTGAAATAGCATACCCTACAGATGAAAATGGATGGGTACATTGCTTAACTATTCCAAGAGAGTTAAGTTTAAAAGGTAATAAACTATTACAGAAGCCAGTAAGAGAGCTTGCAAGTTTAAGAAAAAATGAAAGAATTATGTCATATGCTTTAAATAATGAGGAAACTATCATAGAAGATTTTAAAGGAAATGTATATGAAGTGGAGTGTAGTTTTGAAAATATCACAGGTAAGAGAGTTGGTCTTAAATTAAGACAAGGTATAAAAGAAGAAACAGTATTTTACTATGATTTAGAAGAAAAGAAATTAGTTTTAGATAGAAGTCATTCAGGAAAAGATTTTGCAGTGGAGTACGGTAGAGAAAGAAAATGTTCATATGAAGGTAAAAATTTAAAATTACAAATCTTTGTTGATACATCATCAATAGAGGTATTTGTTAATGATGGAGAAGAAGTATTTACAGCAAGAATCTTTACAGCTAAAGATAGTAGTAACATAAGCATTTTTTCTCATGGAAAGACAGATGTTAATTTAAAAATATGGGATTTGTTTTAGATGAAAAATAGTATTTAATTAAAGAGCTATAATAAGTTTACTTTTTAAAAAGGAGCTTATTATGGCTTTTATTATTAATGTAATAAATAAGTTTATTGATTATAATTAAATATTGCTTAGATATAAAAATAAAGTTATAAAAGTGTATAAAAAATATACAAGTATTACGATAATTAATAGGTGTATTATTAAGGACGGAGGAAAGTTAATAAAATGATTAGCTGAGAAAGCCATAGCTGGGAAAAGAGCTAAAACTATTAATTCACAAGCAGCTTTGAAGGAATTGACGGAAGTATTAAATGAAGTGTTGGTAGGAAGATTAGATGCAATTTATAATGAAAGAGAAAAGATGTTCCAGCAAGGTAATTATGAAGAAGTTCAATTTAGAGACTATGAGATTTTTAAAAATAGATATTTAAAGAACTATAAGATTAAATATTACTTAATTGAAAATGAAAGAATTCCAGGATTGATAAAAAGAGGGTAATGTTTTATTAATATAATAATTAGGGTATAATTATTATATATTAATTGTTTTAGGGGGAAAGTATGGCTATATATTTAAATACAAAGGCACCTTTTGAGAATTATAGTGAACTTGCTCGAGAATATTATTTTGTAGATAAATCAGAGATAATAAAATCCCTTAATAGTAAAGTTTCAACTAAGAGTAAGTATGTTTGTATAACAAGGCCAAGAAGATTTGGTAAATCATCAGTTGCAGATATGCTAGGAGCGTACTACTCAAAGGCAGTAGATTCACATAATATATTTGATAAGTTAAAAATAAGTAAAGATAAAAGTTACAAAGAGCATTTAAATAAATATAATGTGCTAAGTATTTCATTTAATCAAGTATCCCATAAGGGTAATACATATGATGATTATATAGGAATGATTAAAGCAAATTTAATAAAGGATATAAGTGATAAGTATCCACAGATTGATCCAAGTGAGTATTTTACAATAAACCATATGTTAAATGCTACAAATGATAAGTTTATTTTTATTTTTGATGAGTGGGATTATATTTTTACTAACAATCTTTTTGAAAATAATCAAAATGACTTTTTAGAATTTATAAGACAGTTGTTAAAGGATCAACCTTATGTTGCACTTGCATATATGACAGGAGTACTACCTATTAAGAAATATTCAAGTGGGTCAGCATTAAATATGTTTGATGAGTATACTTTTCTAAAAGATAGAATATATGATGAGTATTTTGGCTTTACAAATGAAGAAGTATTAGCTTTGTGTGAGAAAAATGATGAAATTAAATTTTCCGATCTAGAAAGTTGGTATAATGGGTATTTAACTACTAAAGGAAAAAAAATATATAATCCACGTTCAGTAATAAAAGCGCTTGAAAATGGATATTGTGAAAGTTACTGGACAAACACAGGAGCTATGGATGAGGTCACTGATTATTTAAAGTATAATACTTTAGAAATTAGAGAAGATGTTATTGAAATGGTATCAGGTGAAGAAGTAGATATATTTATAGATGAAGAATTTAGAGCAGGTCAGAGAGAACCAAGAACTAAAGAAGAAATTTACTCTGCAATGATTATTTTAGGTTTTTTATCTTACCATGATGGATATTTGAGGATTCCTAATAGAGAGCTAATGAAAGAATTTGAAAAGGCTCTTAAGGATGATCTTTTGGAGAAGTATCAAGAATTATAGAAAACTCAAGGAAGATGAAAGTGTAGATATAGCACTAAAACAAATTAAAGAAAAAGAATATGTGCAAAAATTTAAAAATGAAAATAATGAAGTACTAGCAGTAGCCATATGTTATGATTCAAAACTTAAAGAACATAAATGTAAAATAGAAAAAATATAATTATGAGAGTTTTTTACTAGATAAAAAATAAGTAAACTCCTATTATACAGGTTGCTGTATAATAGGAGTTTTTACATAGACCATAACTTTAATAGCCATTATACGCTAGAAGCCAGTGTAAGGTTTCCAAATCATAATTTTTACGACCATAAGCATCTTCAATAAAAAAAGTATAGCAAAGATCTTTTTTACCATTAAACTTTTTATCCTTCAAATGAGTACATAATAAGACATCAAAATTATTTGCTTTTGTAATACAACAAGATTTATAATTTATTATACAATAATTATGTTGATGTTTTACTTACTTTTAAAATAAATATGTATAAAGGTAATAAAACAAAGTATGGAGGATTGAAAGAATGATAGCAATAGGTGAAAAATATGATGAATTGGAATTTATTAAGTTTGGAGAAATGTTATTAGTAAACCCAAATGAAAAATTAGAACAAGCTCACTTCTTTATTAAAGAAAAAAATGTAAAGATAAATGAGTTAAGTAATAATAAATGTATACAGTATGAAGTGCGGTATTTTACAATAGGAAGAGTTACATTATATTTAATGTTAGTTATATTTGATGACAATTATGAGAGTATTTATGGTCAATGGATTAATATATGTAATCAAACAGACAGAAGAAATCTTCTTGGGCTTAATTTTACAGATAATATTTATTTTGTTTTACTTTCTGAGGGGAATACAGTTAAATATGTACAGAGCATTGAAAATCCATTTAAGAACAGGATGAAGAAGATGCGTAGAAAAATAGATAAAGATAAAGCTTGGAGTAAAAAGGAATTTGAAATGGCAGTAAGTACTTTTAATGGATACAAAAGTAGAAGAGAATTTTATGAGAAATTATTAGAAACTTAGTTACATGATTAATGGTTAGAAATAAAGAATGAAAGGAATTGAAAAATGACAGAGTAAATTGGTGAAATTTTTATAAGAAAAGGAAAATATGTTACATATCAAAATATAAACTTGAAAATTCCTTATAGTGGACAAGTAAGCCTTCAGTATGAAATAGGTGAAGAAAATGACTTAGTGTTTAATAAATGAATAGAGTTAGATAGAGAAATCTTATTAGAGTTTAATGAAGGTAAGCTAATAAAAGAAAAATAAAAATATATATTAAAAGTGTATGTGCGTACGGGATTAGTTACATGCACTTTTAACATATAAAGAAACAAGAAAATATACCTATCTTTTAATAAGCGTAGGAAATAAATATTGGATTTCTTTTAATGGAATAGTATCAAAGGTATTTATATTATTTATAATATTTGGAATTTCTTTAATAATATTATCTTCTGGGTAATATTCATCTTCATATATTTTGAAATACTCACTTGGAGTAACAATTTGAAAGTTATAATTCATTAAGCAATATCGTGGTTTAGTACTTCTTAAATCAACGATAAAAATTCCTTCATCGTTATCAGCAGTTAGTGGATCATCACAAATATCATCAGTTAATTTTTTAGCAAAGAGAAATACTCCAGTTCGATGTATCGCTCCAGTTATATTTTCTAATAGTATATCGCTTTTATTATTATAATTACTTTTAGAATTAAGAAATACATTTAAATCTGGATATTCTGAATATTTTTTAGCAAAAAGTAAAACTTGTTCTACATCTACAAAAAACAGTGCTATATGTGTTCCCTCACTTCTTGTGGCAATAACACCAAGTAGATTATCACCTTCAAAAGCACCAAATACACGAAGGGTAGCTAAATAACTGGTATCATTAATACACTTATGAAACTCTTCTATACCTTCTTTGCTATAATCAGGAGCCTCATATTCATTGAACACTTTCTAAACTAATGACAAAGCGTCATTTAGTTTATTTTTATTTAATTCTTTAATTAATATATTTTCCATAGTAACCTCCATTAATCAAAAAACTTACCCTTATAGAAATTCTAATTTCCAAGTTTCTTTGCTGTTAACCTAAAAATAACACAGCCATCTGGACATACAATATCCTTGCTGTATTTTCCAATACCACCGATGTTCTCTAAATCTCCACCGCTTCTGACAGCTTCCATCACTGGAAACATAATCATCATTACTTTAGAGCAGATACCTTGTCTTTCTTTATTCACAGGACAGCCATAGGTGCAGGTATATTTATCGCCTATTTCTTCACCATTACGGCAGTAACCCTCTGTGTGATCACTACGAAGAAAACCTATTACCTCAAATTCAAATTCATATTCCTCATTATACCATTTTTTCATGTTTAACCTCCAAATTTTAATTTGTATGTTGGAATATTATTCCTTAATTTTAAGCTTGTATACATTCAGATAACACAAATTGTAATCCTCAATTTACTAATTATTTTATTTATACTAAGTAATGAATAATTTATTTTCAAATTATTTAAATAAACTTATAATATGTATAGCAGATAAGTTGTAATAAATTATCTTAATTTAAATTAAGAAAGGAATGATACAGTGGATATAAAAGAAGTTTTAAATGGCAATATATTTAAAGTTTGGGCTAAATTCATCATAGCATCTGTTGTTGGAGTTGTCTTAAATACAATTTATACAATGGTAGATGGAATATTCATAGGTCAAGGTGTTGGTGAAGTAGGACTTGCAGGTGTAAATATAGCTTGGCCAGCAGTAACGCTTGTTGTAGGTATAGGACTTATGATAGGAATTGGTACAAGCAGCATAATTGCTATTTATATGGGGAAAGGAGAAAATAAAAAGGCTGAAAAAGTATTAGGTACAGGTGTTACTTTAATTGTATGTATTGGTGTAGTAGTAACAATCTTAGGTTTATTATTTAGAATGCCAATAATAAAACTATTAGGGGCAACAAGTGATACTTTAGAAAGTGCATTAGATTATTACACAATAATATTTATAATTGCAGTGCCATACATATTTGCTACAGCATTAAATCCTATAGTTAGAACTGATGGAAGACCTGATTTATCAATGATAATGATAGGTATAGGGGCTATAGCTAACATAGTATTAGACTGGATACTTGTTATGAAACTAGGTTTTGGTGTTAAAGGAGCTGCTATTGCAACAAGCGCAAGTATACTAATATCAATGAGTGTATCTTTATATCATTTTATAAAAGGTAAAGCTACTATTAAGGTTAAAAAAGAAAACTTAAAAATTCATATGGAAATAGTAAAAAGAATACTTAAGATAGGTTTTGTAAGTTTCGCAATACAGATTTCATATGGAATTATTTTATTAACACAAAATAGAACTATGTTTACTTATGGAAGTACTATTGATGTGGCAATATATACAGTTGCTACATATATAAATTGTTTTTTAGTAAATACATGTATGGGTATAGCACAAGGATTACAACCATTAATAGGTTATCATTATGGAGCTAAGAAATTTGAAAAAATGAAAAAACTTGTTTATATTACAATAGGTATATGTATAGTATCTGGTATATTAATTTATACATCAATACTACTTTTTGGTAGAGAAATGATTGCAATTTTTGGCGTGAGCAGTGAATATATTGAATCTGCTTATGAAATGATAAGAATTTATTGTATTGGTAGCCCAGCCATAGGAACTATCTTTACCATTAGTGGATATTATCAAGCTATAGGCAAAAATACATATGCTAATATAATATCAATAGGAAGAGGCTTTGTTTTTCAATTTATCTTTACATTAGCTTTACCTCCATTTATAGGCACAACAGGAGTGTTTTTATCATTACCTTTAGCAGAATTAATAACTATGATGATAATTGTAGGAATTATAGTTATTGATAGAAAAAATAGCAGTTTAGAATTAATAGAAAATTATTAAGTTAAATGACTGGTTTGAATTAAAATTTCCAACCAGTCATTTATTTATATTTGGCTCTGTTTATGGTGTAGTTGAAGCAGACGAAGTTTTTTTAACACCGACAAAGAAACTGTACGAACTGATAAAAGATTTTAAGATAAGGCAACAAATATGTAAATAAATTTAAATTTATTTACATAATTACTGGAATTATAATCCATAAACTATGTATAATAAGAATATAAAGTTTTGAACAATTGTATTAAGTTACGAGTTGGGTCAGGAGGTGAGTTAGTGCAAAAAGAAGTATTGCCAAAAGAAGTAATCTTTAATTTAGTTCCTATTTTATATTTTATTATTCCTATAGTTTTAGGAATAGTTACTGGTTTTGTTATTAAAAAAATTACCTTTCGCAAGAAAATAATTTATTCATTAATAATACCTATTTCTATAAGTATAGTTTATATTACAATTATATATTTTATTTATAATTCAAATAAATCTGAACTTCAATTACTTACAATTTTGTTTATATGGAATTCATTTTTAATTTTCACTTCCAATATCATTTATTTATGTTTCTATAAACTATATCTTTATTTCTATCAAAAAAGAAAAATAAAATTTAAATTATTGTGATTTATAATAGAAGTGGACAAGATTATAATCTTGTCCACTTCAGACTGTTGACAAAGTGTCAGCAGTCTTTATTTAAGTACAGGAAAGTATAAAATTAAAGTATAAAAAGTTAGGAGAAAAATTATGAATGATAATCTAAAGGAAAAAATTAAATGTACAATACCAATTAAAGTTGATTATTATGAAGGGTTATTTAGAGAATTTGACTATAGAGATGTTGAGTATAGATGTATTAATGAAGATTTAGATGGATGGCTTCAAGAATATATTTTTAGACTACCATATAAATTAAAAGATATTAATGTTGAGTTAGAGATAAATATGCCATTGGAAGTTAGAGACGAAAATAAAGAGGAGATGTCAAAGGTAGGTATAATAAACTCATATAAGGAGTTTTTGGAACGAGAAAAAAAGTTAAGTATTATGGGTGTAATAAGAATTGGATATTATATGATTACTGCAGCAATTCTTTTGTCTTGTTGGTATATTATTAAAACATCTAAAGGTGAATCTTTACTTACATCATTATTGAATTCTGGTGGCACAGTATTATTGTGGCAAATAATGACTTTAATATTTATAGAAGGTAAGAATTTTAGGTATAAGCTTAGGATTAATAAAAAATTAAGTAATATGACTATAGTGTTTAGGTATATATAAGAAATATCATTTATTTGAAAATGGTAGAAAGCTTTGATATACTTAACTAAAGTCAATATTTTATGAGGTGAAAAATGGAAAAGTTATTATCTAATTTAAAGATAACAAATGATAATGAAAATTTAATATCTTTAACTTTATTTGGAAGTTATAATACTAAATATTGGTTTGAGGGAAAAAGTGATATTGATATTTTAGCCTTAATAAAGAAAAATGACTTTAATGTTGAATTTGAAATAGAAAATAAATATAGGGAAGTGTTACAAAAATACTTTAATTATGATGATATACACTTTACCTTTATTGGACTTAATAGTTTTGATACAGTATTTGCTGATATTTATATAGATTATAAAGATAAATTAATCTTTAACATTGATTTACATTATGATTACTTAATGTATATAAGTAAGTTTAATAGAGTAAATGAAAACTTAATTAAGTTAGTTAGAGAGGATTGGGAATCAAAATATGGTATATTATAGATATAAAAAAGAACGTCTAAGTGAAAAATTTAATAGTGCACATGAATTTTTAATTAAAATAAGAAAAGCTGTTCAGTTATATTGTTTAGATCCAAATGAGATTATAGCAAGAGGAATGACAGGATATTTTTCTGATTTTACTGAATATATAATTGATATATGCGAAACTTATTTGGTTATAAATGATAGATATAATCCAAGATTAAGTGGTGTTGACTTAATTAAATCAGCAACTAGAGAAGGGTTAATGGATGATTATTTATGTGAATTTTTAATCAAATGTATAATACTTAGAAATAGATTTACTCATGATTATTATAAAAGAGATATAGCAGAATCAGATATAATTAAATTTTGTCACTCAGAAATTATTTATTTAGATATATTTTTAGAATCATCATCTGAAGTGGTAAAGTTAAAGTATAAAATAAATAGATAAATAATTAAACAAAGAGAACAAGCAAAAGTAATAGGTAAATAAGATGCAAACTTATACAATTTTTGCAGGTGTGAACGGGGCAGAAAAACTTCAGTATAAGATCCGCTAGAATTAAGTTAATTCTAGTGGATTTTTTGTATTTGAAGATAATTATAGAATAAAAGTTATTTTAAGGAATATAAAGAAAATATATCATTTAAGGGATATATATAAGATGTTTTCTATTAATCCACTATTATAAAATTTAAATATTCATGTTACTATTAGGTGGACAAGTTGTTAAAGACGTAAAAGTACAAGATTACTAAAAATGAGTTAAAGATATTAGCTCAAATTATAGGAGGAATGGAAATGAAATCTAAGATAATTTCATTATTAGTATTAGGAAGTATATTTATAGGAGGGGTACAAGCTCACGCAGAAACTATTGATAATAGTTCAAATTCTAAAGCAGTAAGTACAGCAAGTGGATATAGATATAATAGACATTTTAGCCATACTAATAATCAAAATAAACCATCTACTGGTAATGATGCATCATTAAATGAAGGAAATACTAGTAATAATACTGATGCAGCTATAAGTGATAAATTCAGGGCAAAAGTTAAAAAAGCCATATTTAATAAGGTAA
>NZ_MNRT01000004.1:0-22394 GCF_001916075.1 Clostridium sp. 29_15 | reverse complement strand
AATGTAGTCTTACCGTGGTCAACGTGACCAATTGTTCCGATATTTACGTGTGGTTTACTTCTTTCGAATTTTTGCTTTGCCATTTGCAAATTCCTCCTTATATTATTTTAATAAACTCTGCCTAGCGTTTGCATACATATATCTTATAAATTGGAGCTCACGATCGGGATTGAACCGACGACCTCCGCCTTACCAAGGCGACGCTCTGCCGACTGAGCTACGTGAGCATTAAAGTGTATTTCACTTTAATATACCAATTATAAAGTTTACTAGCATTTGTTTTTTTTGTCAATATGATTTTTCTATTTTTGTTCCTTGCTAGCTAAGCATTTTTCTAACTTTCTTTTAACTCTCTGCAATGCATTATCAATTGATTTTGCCTGTACGTCCAAATCACATGCAATTTCTTGATATGATTTGCCATCTAGGTAACTTTGGAATACTTCTTTCTCTAAATCAGAAAGCACTCTTTCAATTTGATCTTCAATTAATTTCTTCTGTTCTTGGCCTATGATTAGCTCCTCAGGATCACTGACCTTTATACTTGATAATATATCCAATAATGTTCTATCTGATTCATCATCCGATACTGGTTTATTTAATGAAACATAAGTATTTAACGGTATATGCTTCTGTCTAGTTGCAGTCTTTATTGCCGTTATAATCTGCCTTGTTACACATAGTTCTGCAAAAGCTTTAAAAGTTGTAGCCTTTTCAAAGTTAATATCCCTTATAGCCTTATATAATCCAATCATTCCTTCTTGGTAGATATCTTCCTTATCGGCTCCTATTAAAAAATATGACTTGGTCTTGGCCTTAACAAAGCTTTCATACTTTGAAATTATGTATTCTTGAGCTCTTACATCCCCATTTTTAGCATCTATCACTATACTCCTTTCAATTTCATCTTCATCCATAAGTAGATCGTTTGAAACTTCTTTGCTACACATATGACCTCCTATTTACAGTATAATTCTCAAACCCTTTAACTTCTTCTCATTGCTTCTAATTTTTTCAAAACATCATCATCTATATTGTCTAGAAGGACATTCTTATCACTTGAATTTACTTTCTTAGAATTATGTTTAATATCTTCATTGGTCTTAAAAACCAAATTATAAAATTCTATACTTGAAATTCTTACTGCACCTCTTTGGAATATTGTTTGTTGCTCTAAAGAATCAGATGTCACAACATGCACCTCATATTTTCTTCCAATATGATTTACTTCCTTTTCAATATATGCATCTGCAGTTACTCCATCCTTAGTAAATATAACCACAAGGTTCTTGTTATATTCATATTTACTTTCCCTATTGCCTGCTACCTTGTACCCATCAAAAACTAATATTACTTTACATCCATTAATAGCACCATAATTATCTAAAATATCTATCAACTTTTGTCTTGCGCTTTCTAAACTAATGCTTTTTTCTTTTTTTAGGATGTCCCAACTGTTTACAACATTGTACCCATCAACAAATACAAATCTCACTTTAGACCTCGTATATTAATAACAATTACTTTGTTATTCTTCCTTTTAATACCTCGTACATCATTATACCACCTGCAACTGATGCATTTAAAGAGTTAATTTTCCCAATCATAGGTATTTTTACAAGAACATCACATTTTTGCAAAGTTAAATTAGATATCCCTTTACCTTCGCTACCAATTACTATAGCACAAGGTCCTCCAAAATCCACATTATAGCTATAATCTTTTCCTTCGATATCTGCTCCATATATCCATATTCCTTTTTCTTTTAGAGTATCAATAGTTGCATTAACATTTGTTACCTTTGCTATTCTCATATGTTCAACTGCTCCTGCTGAACATTTATAAACTGTAGATGTAACTCCAACATTTCTTCTCTTTGGAATTATTATTCCATGAACACCACATAATTCCGCTGTTCTTATAATTGAACCAAGATTATGTGGATCTTCAATTTCATCAAGTATGATAATAAATGGTTGTTCATTTTTCTTTTCAGCATATGCTAAAATATGTTCTACTTCTGAATATTTAAATGGAGTCACTCTGGCAATAAGTCCTTGGTGAACTAACCCACCACTCATAGAATCTAGTTTTCTTCTATCAACTTCCTTAACAACAATATTCTTTTCTTTAGCTAAAGCTAAGGCTACTTTAGCAGAGCCTTCCAAATCTCCTTTGCTCACATATAGAGCTTCAACAGTTCTATCACCTTTCAATGCTTCAATTACAGCATTTCTTCCTAGAACCAAATCTTCATTTACAACTTCGTTATCCCCATATCCTTGAGTATTTACTCTATTTCCTTTAGATACATATTCAGTTCTTGACGTTTCTCTTCTGTTTTTCTTCTTTTCTACATTTTCTCTTCTTTTTGGATTTTCTCTCTTTGTCATATAAAAAAACTCCTTACTATTTGCTTATGTCTATTGTTACAGCTTTACTTAATATATAATTTAATCTTTCATAATCTCCTATTAAATGCAGATATCCTACCAATGCTTCAAAGCCTGTTGCCATTCTATAATCTCTTACATCAGCATTCTTAGGCACTGTTGCTGACTTGGCATTTCTGCCTCTCTTGAAAATATAGCTTTCTTCTTCTGTAAGCTCCTCTTCTAATGAATGCATTATAGCTGATTGGTTCTTTGCTTTTACATATCCTATAGCTTTAACATGTATTTTATGCGCTGATAAACTTATATTGTTGGCTAATATATAATTTCTTATGTACAGTTCATATACTGCATCACCTATAAGTGCTAACTGTAATGGATTTAATAATTTTGCATCCTTAGCACTAAATTCTTTTTCTCTATAATCTTGAAGCACTTACTTCACCACTCTCTATTTTTTATTAACTTATAACATTGAAGCTGTCAAAAATGACAGCTCCCTTTTTTTAATTTTCTTTTTTCCATCTCACGCCTTGTGGTGTGTCTATTAAAACAATTCCTCTGGCTTTTAAATCATCTCTTATTTTATCAGCTAAAGCAAAATCCCTATTCTTTCTTGCTTCTTGTCTTTGTTCAATTAAACGTTCTATTTCATCTTCTAAACTTTCTTTTTTTGTTTGCTTTTGAAGCATTCCTAAAGGTGCTCCTAAGCTTCTTATTAATTCTAATGCCTTTTCACATAATTCTTTTGATGAATCTATTGTTATATTAGTATTGTAATCTCTAACTAAATCAAATAATACTGTAATTGCATCAGCTGTATTGAAGTCATCATCCATCTTTTCAATATATCTTTCTTTATATGCATTTAATTTCTCAAGATATTTAACTTCTTCTTCTGTCATCTTTTCAGTAGTTACTTCATTAATTAAATTTTCTAAATTATCTATTGCATTATATAATCTTTCCACTGAAGCTTTTGCTGAATCTAATAATTCAGTGCTGAAATTTAACTGTACTCTATAATGTGCTGAAAGCATTAAGAATCTAATAACATCTCCATCATAAGCCTTTAGAGCATCTCTAGCTGTTAAGAAGTTATTTAAAGACTTAGACATTTTTTGATTATTTACGTTTAAATATGCTGAATGCATCCAATACTTAGCAAAAGGCTTTCCTGTTAAAGCTTCACTTTGTGCTATTTCATTCTCATGATGTGGGAACGCTAAATCCATTCCACCAGCATGTATATCAATAGTTTCTCCTAACAACTTTTTAGCCATACATGAACATTCTATATGCCATCCTGGTCTTCCTGGTCCCCATGGACTTTCCCAAGCTGGCTCACCTGGTTTTTGAGCTTTCCAAATAGCAAAATCCATTGGATCTTCTTTTCTTTCATCAACATTTATTCTAGCACCAGCTTGTAAGTCTTCTAAATTTTGCTTTATAAGTTTACCATAACCTTCAAACTTCTTAGTTCTGAAATAAACATCACCATTTACTTCATAAGCAAATCCTTTCTCTATAAGTCCAGATACAAATTCAATTATATCATCAATAAATTCTGTAGCTCTTGGATTGCATGTTGCTCTTTCTATATTTAATCCATCAGCATCTTGATAATATTCAGCTATATACTTATCTCCTACTTCTTTAACAGTAGTATTATCTTCATTAGCTTTCTTTATCATCTTATCATCTATATCTGTAACTATATTCAAAATATCTTCTTACTGTATCAAATATAATGAATGTCCTTGCATTTCCAACATGAAAGAAGTTATATACTGTAGGTCCACAAACATACATCTTAATTTTACTTGGATTTAATGGTACAAATTCTTCTTTACTTCTCGTTAAAGTATTAAAAATTCTCATTAGACATACTCCCTTTAGATTTTATAATTTTATATTATTATTTTGGAACTCATCTCTTACTCTTGAAACAACTTCTTCTATTTTTATTGTTTCCATCTCTCCATCTCTTAACTTAAATTCAACCTCACCATCAGTAATCTTTTTACCAACTGTAACTCTCATTGGAACTCCAATAAGTTCAGAATCCTTGAATTTAACTCCCGCTCTTTCATTTCTATCGTCTAATAAAGCATCAACACCAATAGCTCTTAATTCTTCATATAACTTATTAGCTATTTCCATTTGTGCCTCATCTTTAATATTTACTGGTATTACTGAAATATGGTATGGTGCTACTGATAAAGGCCATATAATCCCATTTTCATCATGATGTTGTTCTACAATTGAAGCTAAAGTTCTTGTTACACCTATTCCATAGCATCCCATTATAAATGGTTTTTCCTTACCATTTTCATCAATAAATGTTGCATTCATAGCTTCAGAATACTTAGTTCCTAATTTAAATATATGCCCTACTTCTGTTCCTCTTGAAATAGTAACTTCTCCGCCACATTCTGGGCATTTCTCTCCAGCTGTTATATTTCTAAAATCACCAACAGTTCCTGTAAAGTCTCTGCCGTAATTAACATTTTCTATATGATATGCTGTTTCGTTAGCTCCAACTATGAAGTTATACATCTTACTTACTTCTTCATCTACTAATAATTCATCAACTTTTATACCTATTGGTCCTGCAAACCCTATTTGTGCATTTGTTGCTGCAAATACTTCTTCTGCTGAAGCCATATCTAAGTTTATTACTCCACCTAAAGCATTAGATACTTTAACTTCATTAACTTCTCTATCCCCTCTTACCATTACAGCAACTATTCTGCCATCTGCATTATATATTAATGTCTTAGCAAATTTCTTTTCAGTTGTGTTAAAGAATTTAACTAATTCTTCAATAGTTCTAGCATTTGGTGTTTCTGTCTTAATAATTTCTTTTAACTCCTCTACTTCAACAACTTCTACTGTTGAAGGAGCTTTTTCTATATTAGCAGCATAATCACAACATGTGCAGAATACTACATCATCTTCTCCAACTTCTGATCTAACCATAAATTCAGCTGAATTTGATCCACCTATTGCACCTGAATCTGCTTCAACACATTTTGCATCTATACCACATCTGTTAAATATATTAATATATGCTGCATGCATCTTATCATATGAAGCATCTAATCCAGCTTGATCCTTATCAAAGCTATATGCATCCTTCATAACAAATTCTCTTGATCTCATAACACCAAATCTAGGTCTTCTTTCATCTCTATATTTAGTTTGTATTTGATAAAGGTTTACTGGAAGTTGTTTATAGGATTTTATTTCTGTTCTGGCTATATCAGTGAATACTTCTTCATGTGTTGGTCCAAGACAATAGTCTCTATTATTTCTATCTTTTAATCTGAACATTTCTGCTCCGTAAACATCCCATCTTCCTGATTCTTGCCATAATTCAGCTGGAAGCATTGCTGAAGCTAAAAATTCTTGTGCTCCTGCCGCATTCATTTCTTCTCTTACTATTTCTTCTACATTTTTTAAAGCCTTTAATCCTAATGGCATATAGTTATAAATTCCTGCAGCCATCTTTCTAATCAACCCTGCTCTAAGCATTAGCTTATGGCTATCTATTTCTGCTTCTGCTGGAACTTCTCTTAATGTTGAAACTAACATATTTGACATTTTCATAGTATTTTCCTCCTGTTATATAAGTCAATGTTATATATATGATGGCTTTGAAATACTCTTTATCCTTTTATCATCATCCATCATTAATAATTTATAAATAAAAAGTTCACCCTAATATAATTAGGGCGAACTTATAGTCGCGGTACCACCTAAATTTGTGCTCTTATAATGATAACGGTGTTAAACCGATAGTTTTGCTATAACTCTGAAGCTGGTTCAAAATCTCTTGAAAATCTTACAGCCTAGGATTTTCTCTCTGAAAGGCGATTTTTACTATTCTTCTTCCTTGCTTTATAATATATTTTTTTGATTTATTCATTATATAATTTTGCAAAAATCCTGTCAATAACCTATATAAGCCTCTCTGCTAAAATTAAATCTTCTGGGGTAGTTATTTTTATATTGATATAATCACCTTCATATAAATATACTTTATGCCCATACATTTCCACCACTGAAGTATCATCTGTTACTGCTATATTTTCCTTCTTAACTTTTTTATGACACTGATAAATTTCATCATATTTAAAACATTGAGGCGTTTGCACTGCAACTAATGTATTTCTATCTGGTGTATCTACCGATAAATTATCATTGTTTTTTATCTTTATAGTATCTTTTGGGATTACTCCTGGTGCAGATGCACCATATGCTTTAGCATATTTTATGCCTTCATCAATAATTCTCTCACTTATAAAAGGTCTTGCACCATCATGTATTAATACTATATCTGCTTTTTCCATAGCTTCTAGTGCATTGAATACTGAATCTTGTCTCTCTTTCCCACCAAATACTATCCTATCTACCTTTAAACAGTATTTTTGCAACACTTCCTTTTGGCAATAATCCACTTCATCTTCTGGAAGTACTAATATTACTTCATCTATACTTTTATTATCAATAAATTTCTCAAGTGTATATGCAAGCACTGGCTTTCCCTTTATTTCAATAAATTGCTTGCTTTTATGGTAATTCATTCTCTTACCTCTTCCACCTGCTAAAACAATAGCACTTATCATCTAAAACTCCTTTTAACTTTCCTTTGGTTTTGCAAATATCATCCTGCCAGCAGCTGTCTGTAATACAGATGTAACAACTACTATTATCTCCTCATTTATAAACTTTCTGCCACCTTCTACAACAATCATGGTTCCATCATCTAAATATGCTATTCCTTGCGATGATTCCTTACCATCTTTCATCACCATCACTTTCATTTCTTCTCCTGGAAGAAGTACTGGTTTTATGGCATTGGCTAACTCATTAATATTAAGTACTGGCACTCCTTGGAATTCTGCAACTTTATTCAAATTAAAATCATTAGTCACTACTTTTCCACTTAAAATCTGTGCTAACTTTAAAAGCTTTGCATCAACTTCCGCAATTTCCGGAAAGTCCTCTTCATATATCTGAGTTTCTATAGAAAGTTCTTTTTGTATTTTATTTAATATATCAAGACCTCTTCTTCCTCTATTTCTCTTAAGACCATCAGCAGAATCAGAAATATGCCTAAGTTCATTTAACACAAAACATGGAATTACTAAAGGACCTTCCACAAAACCAGTTTGGCATATATCAAATATTCTTCCATCAATGATTACTGATGTATCCAATACTTTAGGACATATCTTTTCACTATGCTTATTCTTCTTATCCCTTAGTCCATTCTTCTTTATAGAAGTAAGTAAATTTAATATATCTTCTTTTCGCTTAATAAATATCTTTATTCCTACCAAAGCTCCAATTAAATCTATTAATATAAATAAGATAGGGCCTATTACAAAATGAATTTTTGATATGGGTACTCCTATAAGAGTTGCAAATACAAGTCCTACTAAAAGCCCTAGTGTTCCAAAAAGAAATTCTGTCACTGTAAGCTTTTGAATATTCATTTCAAATCCATCTATTATAGCTATAATTCCTTTATAAATAAATGATGATAAAAAATAAAAAATAATTGCAAAAATTAAGATTACAATAAGTAAAATTAAACTCGTGTATAGAGGCTCTATAAATAATTTTATTCCCTGTTTTATGCCCAGTGTAATAAGCACTTTTCCAATAATATATCCCACTGCTATTCCCATAATTGAACTAATGAATTTCACAATTTTTTTCAGCACATTTTCACCTCCCATTATAATATATATATTAAATTTCATCTATTAGTTATCCATAAATAACCATTTAATTATATCACAGAACACTTACTGCTAAAATCAATAATTATTTTTCTATACCCCCTATTAATGAATGGCCAGGTTGTTTATTATTATATTAACCAATTCGCCCAAGGGTTATATTAACAAATTTATTTCCTTAGGAAATTTTCTTATACTAAACTCTATTTAAGGAGCTGATTCAAAATGAAGGATATAATATTTGATACATTTCAAAATGACGTTAGTACTTCTCTAATAAGACATAAAAGCATTTTAGATGTTTTAACTAAATATACTGAAAGCTGCTCTAAAGTTAATAGATCTGTGGCAAAAGCTATTACTAATTGTGGTTGCATTAATATAAATGCCTCCAAACAAGAATTCGATAATACTGATACTTCTCTTGATGAATTATCAAAATCTTTCTCAACTCATTTAAACGGAAAACTTTGTGATAATTGTCGTGAAGTAATTGAAAATCAAATAGGAACTAGCTTATTTTATCTAGTATCACTATGCAATATATTAGATATAAATCTTTATGATGTATTAATAAATGAAACCTCCAAATTAGATACTTTAGGTAAATTTACATTTAGATAATGTACTAAAAGCAGGTATAACTACATACCTGCTTTTATATTGTCACCAATTATCGACTCTTATATTCTATAAAATTACTAAAGTTCTTTTTTTAAATTTACTTGTTCCTTGATTCTCTTTAAACCATTTTTTATTGCTGCAGCACGTGCTTCACCAATTCCTTCAACTTGATCTAAATCTTCACTAGACGCTTCTAATACATTTTTCAATTGCCCAAAATGCTTTATCAAGTTTTCAATTACATTAGTAGGTATCCTTGGTATTTTAAATAATAATCTATATCCTTTTGGAGAAGTAAGAGTATCTACTAATACACATCCTGTATATCCTAAAAGTTTTGCTATGGCATCTAAGTCTACTAATTCATCAGAATTAAGCTTTTGTATTTCCTTGTATATTTCATTATAATCACTATCTTCTTTGCAATAGTCTCTAATAAGTAGTATACCATCACGTTCAATGTATCTTATAAGCTCATTAAGCTGCATAGATATCAATCTTCCATCATTACCAAGCTCTAAGATATATCTCTTTATTTCTTCTACTATCCTCATGACCATTTCTGTCCTCTGTATAGCCGTTACCACATCAAAAACTGTAGTTAAGTCTTGAAATTCCAATATATTTAAATTATTTATTACTCTTTCTAATACATTTACGTACTTTTCTAAAGTCTGTATTGCTTGGTTAGCTCTTTCCAATATAACACTACTTTCCTGTAATACATACTTTATATCTTTTTTATAAATAGTTATTAAATTTCTTCTTTGAGATATAGCTATGACTATTGCATCTGTCTGCTTTGCTATTCTCTGTGCCGTTCTATGTCTTGTTCCTGTTTCAAAAGTACTTACTGATGGATCTGGCAGTAACTGTGTATTAGCACATACTATCCTTTTTAAGTCTTCACTAATAACTATTGCTCCATCCATTTTAGCTAATTCATATATGTATGCAGGACTATATTCTGAATTTATATAGAATCCTCCATCTACAAGCTTCATTACTTCTTCATTATCACTAAGAACTATTAATCCTCCGGTCTTTGCTCTCAAAATATTTTCTAGCCCTTCTCTTAAATTAGTGCCAGGGCTAACTATTTTTAAAATATTTTTTATCTTACTATCATCCTTAATCCTCATATAATCACCTAATTACTATAATAACTTCTAAAGCCGCACTTCTAAGTAATTTCTATCTTCCATTTTTATGTTTCTACACTAATTTATTGTGATTTTTTAAATTATCTATATACATTTATTATAACATCATTTAAAGTTTTTAATGAAATTATATCAATTCCTTCAATTTTAAAGCCCTTTGCAAAAGAATCCTTTGCTACATAAACCTTTCTGAATCCCATTCTAGCAAGCTCTTTTATTCTTCCCTCTAATGAAGGTACTTTTTTTAATTCACCTGTCAGACCTACATCTGCAATAAATGCTACATCTGTAGGTATTCCTTTATTTTTCACCGATGAAACTATACTCATAATTACAGCTAAATTAACTCCTGGTTCCTTAACTCGCATTCCGCCAGTGGTCTTTATAATTACATTTTTATCATATAAATTAATTCCACCTCTTATCTCTAAAATAGAAATTAAAGTATTTAATTTATCCTTACCTAATGTTTCTGCTATCCTTGTTGGATATGGAGTAAATGTCTTTGAAACAAGACTTTCTACTTCCATTATTATTGCCCTTGAACCTTCTTTAACAACAGTTAAAGTACTTCCTGAAACTAAATCTCCATCATCTCTCTTTGTCATAAAATACTCTGATGGATTATCGATAGATTCCATTCCCTTTTCTGTCATTTGGAAAAAGCCAGTTTCACCTGTGCTACCAAACCTATTTTTAGAGCTTATTAATCCTCTTAGCTCCTCATCACTGTTTGCTTCTATAATTAAAACAGTATCAACTAAATGCTCTAAAGCTCTAAGTCCTGCTAGTTCATCAGCTTTAGTCATCTGACCTACTATTATTACTGCCCTTGGTCTTTTATCATCCTTAGCCAATCTTAATAATTCATTGGCACATTCCATAGTCTGAGTAGGTGATCCTGCTCTGGCTGGAAGTGCATTTTCCATAGTAAAGGTTTGTATACTATCTATTATAATCAAATCAGGATCAATATCCCTAGTAGCATGCACCACATTATCCATGCTTGTTTCCTGCAGAACCCATATATTATCACTTATATTATTTAATATTCTATCTGCCCTATTTTTAATTTGACTATCACTTTCTTCTCCTGATGCATAAACAACCTTATGGCCCTTATGCGCTATGCTATGTGCTACTTGCAATAACAATGTACTCTTTCCTGCTCCTGGCCTAGCAGTAATAATTGTTATGGAATCTTTAACTATACCGCCTCCCATAACTCTATCAAATTCATTAATTCCTGTTATAATCCTATCACTTTTGCTAGAAGTAATATCTGATAATTTTTTTACAGGTTTCATAGTTAGCGATACCTTTTTAGCAACAGCTGCTACACTATTCTTCTTTTCAACTAGGCTTTCTTCAAAGGTATTCCAGTTATTACAGTCTGGACATTTTCCTAGCCATTTTGGCGATTCATAGCCACAATTTTCACAAATAAATATAGATTTAACTTTAGCCAAACTTCTCACCACACTTTAATCTATATATTAAAATTAAAATCTATTTTTCTATCTATAATATATCATAAACAAAATATAAAAAATATATAAAAGCCCAAAGTATTTACTAAAAAATCCTTATTACTCAAATTTATTTTTAACCAATTCCTTAAGTTATAAATTTACATTTAGCATACATCTTTCTAATAAGAATACTTTTTACATTTTAGCTCATACTAATATTAATTTTAATAAGGAGTTGATATTTATGCTAAATAAATCCTATTACAAGAATATGCCTGCAAAAAACACTTTAAATGATTATAATAATAACACTAACACTAATGGTTATCTTAATTCTTTAGAGGATATACCTCTAGAAAATATGATAATAAATTCAAATTTAGAAAATGAAACCATAATAAAATAGAGCGATATCCATCGCCCTATTTTATTTATGTGAAAAAATAAGTTCATCATCCTTGAAACATACGCTAAGCCTATCGCCTCGTTTAATTTCACCTTTAAGCATTTCATCGCTTAATTTATCCTCTATTTCCCTGGTAATAATCCTTCTTATAGGCCTTGCACCAAAACTTAAATTTTCATTTTTATCTGCAATAAATTTATTAAGTTCTTTATCATAATCTAAGAATATTTCTTTTTCCTTCAATCTATTTATTGTATCACTTAACATTATATCTACTATATTCTTAATATTTTCTTCATTTAATTGATTAAATACTACTATTTCATCAAGCCTATTTAAAAATTCTGGCCTGAACTTATTCTTAAGCTCTCCCATAATAAATTCTTTCATCTTTTCATATTGCACTGCATTATTATTTACATCATTAAAGAAACCCATAGTATTCTGCTTTTTAAGTTTTTGAGCTCCTTCGTTGGAAGTCATTATAATGATGGTATTCTTAAAATTAACTATTTTACCTTTACTATCAGTAAGTCTTCCATCATCCATTATTTGAAGAAGTATATTGAATACATCTTCGTGAGCCTTTTCAATTTCATCTAATAATACTACTGAATATGGTTTTCTACGTACCGCTTCTGTTAGTTGACCACCTTCTTCATAACCAACATAACCTGGCGGCGGACCTATAAGCCTTGATACAGAATGTTTTTCCATATATTCTGACATATCTATTCTAATAAGACTATTGGTACTACCAAACATTACTTCTGCTATAACATTAGAAAGTTCTGTCTTTCCAACGCCTGTAGGGCCACAAAAGAAAAATGTACCTATAGGTCTATGAGGATTCTTAAGACCTACTCTAGCTCTCTTTATAGCCTTGCAAATAACACCAATAGCTTCATCCTGACCTATAATTTTATTTTTTAGTACTTCTTCCAATCTTAATAGCTTATCAGCTTCCTTTTCATTTAAACGCTCTAATGGTACACGACTCCAAATAGAAACAACTTTTGCTATATCTTCTTCATCAACAACGCTGACAGCATTGCACGTACAAGCCCTCCATTGCTCCTTAATGCTTTCAAATTCTTCTTTCAAAAGCTTTTCCTTATCTCTTAAGTTAGCTGCCTTTTCAAAATCCTGATTTTTTATGGCATCTTCCTTTTCCGTAACAGACTTTTCAATATCAATTTCTTTTTGCTTAAGTTCTGGTGGCAAAGTAAGCTTAGATATCCTTACCTTTGAAGCTGATTCATCAATTAAATCAATGGCCTTATCAGGCATAAATCTATCAGTAATATATCTATCTGCTAGCTCTACGGCTTTCTTTAATGCCTCATCAGTTATCTTTACTTTATGATGTGATTCATATTTATCTCTTAAGCCATATAATATCTTTAAAGTTTCTTCTTTATTTGGTTCTTCAATATTAATTGTCTGAAACCTTCTTTCTAAAGCGGCATCTTTTTCAATATACTTTCTATACTCATCAATGGTTGTAGCTCCAATACATTTGATTTCTCCTCTTGCAAGGGCAGGTTTTAGTATATTAGATGCATCTATAGCACCTTCAGCTCCTCCAGCTCCAACTATGGTATGAATTTCATCAATGAAAACAATAATTTTATCTTCATTTTTTAATTCATTCATTACCTTCTTTAAACGTTCCTCAAATTCTCCTCTATATTTTGCTCCTGCCACCATGGAAGTAATATCTAATGTTACAAGTCTTGTTTCCTTTAGACTTTCCGGAATATCACCTGCAACCATCTTTTGAGCTAATCCTTCTATAACAGCAGTCTTTCCAACGCCAGGCTCACCAATAAGGCATGGATTGTTCTTTACTCTTCGGCAAAGTATCTCTAGTACCCTTTGAGTTTCCTCATCTCTACCTATAACAGGATCAAGTTTTCCTTCCTTAGCAATCTGAGTTAAATCTCGACTATACTGATCCAGCATTGGAGTCTTATTTTGCTTTTTTTCTTTATTTAATATTTTCTTATTATCTCTAAAATCATTGCCTGATATATACTTTTCCAATTCATCTTTAATCTCCTGCATATCAATCTTACATGTACTTAAAATCGTATATGCAACCCCCTCACTACCATTGATAAGTGCTTCTAAGATGTGTTCTGGTGTGATGAAGCTATGATTAAATTTTCTTCCTATATCTATACTGTCATCAAAAAGCCTTTTTGCCCTAGGAGTTAAAAGCATATCTCCTGTTACTATTTCTTCATCTCCAAATCCTAAATATTCTTCTATCATCTTTTTTACTTTATCTAAAGTAATCATTCTGTTATTTAAAACTTGACTAGCATAGCCACCTTCTTTTAAAATTCCAAGTAAAATATGTTCTGTCCCTATATACCCATGCTTAAAATTCTGTGATTCCTGTTGTGCTTCAATTAGCACCACTTGTGCTCTTTCCGTAAACCTCCCAAATATCATCATTGCACCTCCATACCATATAGAACTATCCTTTTTAGCTATTCTATCCCAATTTGTATTATTTAATCTTTATAAATATTTATGACTAATATAGCAATTTAATTCTGTCATCGCACTACTATATAGTAATTTTAATAAGTTAAGTGCTTCATTATGATAATAAAATATTGACCATACCTTTTAAAATATCTGCACGAACTTTATTTTTATCTTCCACTAAGCCTAAAGTTCTATCGTTTACAGCTATTTTGATTAGTTCATATTCCCTTACTGTAATTATATTTAATTCTAGCAAATGCTCAACTATAGATACTGCACTTTGATAAGTTATACTTGAACCTATTGCTTCATTTAATATAGAAATTTTTTCTTGACCACTTTTATGGTATATCCTTTTAACTATGATATATCCCCCTCCACCTCTTCTACTTTCAATAATATATCCCTTTTCACAAGTAAACCTTGTAGTTAATACATAGTTAATTTGTGAGGGAGCACAGTTAAATTTATCTGCCAATTCATTTCTTTGAATTATTGCTTGATTGTCATCTGTTTCATCAATCAATGAATAAATGAAATCTGCAATTGTATCTGATATTCTTGCCATAATATTACCTTCCTAACGCATTGACCTTCTTTGACTTTAATTATATACAATTACTTTTCCACTGTCCATAAGCTAAATTTTAAAAAAATTCCCTACTTATGAATTATTCCCAAATTATTACTTAAACTAAATAATAATATGTTTAATAGGATGTGATAAACATGAAAATTCAATGGTTTGGCAATAGCACATTTTTGTTAACTACTAACTTAGGTAAAAAGATATTACTAGACCCCTTTAATATTTTTAGTACATTAAATGAAAATATTACTGCTAATATTTCTACCTTCAGTAGGCCTATAGACTTTTCTTCTGCTAAAAACATAAAAATCTTTGGAAAAATAGTAAATACTGATTGCAACTCTGCTATTGAAAACATTAAAGTAGAAGGCTATAAATGTAAAAGTGATTCAATTAATGGTTTAAAAAGAGGTCCAAATATAATTTATCTATTTAAAGTAGATAATTTAAAGATTTGTCATTTAGGCTATCTAGGCGAGTTTATTAATAATGAGCTAATAAAGATATTAAGTAATGCTGATATTCTTTTCATACCTATTGGCGGTAATCTTTGCTTAAATGGAATTGATGCATACTCTTTATCTGAAAAGCTTAATGCAAAATATATAATTCCAATGTGCTATAAAAATAATTATAACAATTTTTACTTTAATGGCCCTAAGGATTTTTTATCATCTTGTAAAAATGTAGTTTCAATAAAAACTGACACTGTTTATCTTTCAGATTTCTATAATAGCAATATTCCTTCTACAATACTTATGCATAATGTATTATAAAATCTGATTTTATATAATAAAAAGAGATATCTTCCTAGATATCTCTCCCCCCACACTATTCTTGAACTGGTGCTCCAACTGGACAAACATTTGCACAGTTACCACAGTCAATACAAACATCAGCATTTATTTCGAACTGAGTATCTCCTTGAGATATAGCATCTACTGGACATTCTGCAGCACAAGCACCACAGCTAATGCATGAATCTTGAATTGAAAAAGCCATTTAAAAACACCTCCCATTATTTAATAACTCTACATATCTATTTTATCATATCCACTATTCATTTCAAGTCTATAAAGACCAGCTTTGTTGTTTTCTCATATAAATATTAAATATTGTTATTAATTTCTTTTAAATTGGAATTCTATCTATCTTTCATTAAGTCTTTCATCAATTTTCTATCTTCTTCAGATGTAACTTCTAATTTAATATCTGAATCATCAACTGAATCTTCATAGCTTCCTTCTAATAGTTCAATATTTTCAATTTTATAATCTTCTAAAACTTCATCTTCAGTCTTTTTACATTTTAATTTTACTTTTACACTTTCCTTAATTATATTATTAGAAACTACCACACCAGTTCCACCTTCTGTTTTTACAATAGAACCTACTTTTGGAATTCTTTTTCTAATATCTTCATATGTACTCTGCTCATAATTTAAACAACACATTAATCTTCCACATATTCCTGATATCTTCGTTGGGTTCAGTGATAAATTTTGTTCCTTAGCCATTTTTATTGAAACAGAAGCAAAGTCTCCTAAGAATGTTGAACAACACATTTGTCTACCACAAGGTCCAAGTCCTCCCAGCATTTTAGCCTCATCTCTTACACCTATCTGCCTTAGTTCAATACGTGTTTTAAATATTGTTGCAAGATCTTTTACTAGCTCTCTAAAATCAACCCTTCCATCTGCTGTGAAATAGAATATTACCTTATTATTATCAAAAGTATATTCTACATCTATAAGTTTCATGGTAAGCTTATGTTCAGCTATCTTTTTTAAACATATACTGAAAGCATCTTTTTCCTTTTCCTTATTTTGATTATGTTTTTCTATATCACTGCCAGTAGCAACTCTTAATACACTTTTTAGTGGTGCAATTACATCATTTTCATTTATTTCCTTTAACCCAATGACACATTCACCAAATTCTATTCCTCTAGCTGTTTCTACCACTACAAAGTTTCCCTTTTCTATATCTAAACCTGCTGGATCAAAATAATATATCTTGCCAGCTTTCTTAAATCGTACTCCTATAACTTTAATCATTTTAACCCTCCATAAAGTCCATAAGCATTATTCTTACAGTCATTGCCCAACTAACATTATTTTTAATATTCTTTCTGGCTTCCTGCAAACCTAATAGCATTTTATTTAGTTTTTTAAAAGACATCTCATTAGTTAATCTTTCTATTGACCTAATTTTGTCTCTATTTATAATTAAATTTTCATTATAAACTTCTTTATTTACTAATATATCTCTTATAAATGAAGATAATACATTTACTACTTCTTCCTTATTTTGTTTATATGAAACCAATTGCTCTTCCTTTTCTAAAATTGCTTCTATTTCATTATTAGTCAATTGTAAAAGCAAGTCCACAATCTTATCTCTCAACTCCTGTAGCTCTGTATCACTAAAATATCTATCTATTCTTCCAGGTATTCCTTCACTGAAAGCTATTGCTGATAATTTTTCTTCCTCACTACACTCATATCCTTTTATTGCCATATATTTATATAGTTCATCTTTTGTTAAAGGTGTTAATTTATATATTTCACATCTAGATTTAATAGTATCTAAGATTAATTCTAAACTTTCACATAAAATTATTATGTATACTTCTGTTGGGGGCTCTTCTATAGTTTTTAACAATGCATTTTGTGCTTGAATTGTAAGCTTATTTCCTTGATGAATAATAATAACTTTTTTATCACCTTCAAAAGGCTTTTTATTTACTTCATCTATAATATCCCTTACATCATCAACCCCAAAAGAAGTTTTAATAGGCTTATAATTGATTATATCTACATATTCCCTATTTATATCTCCATTTAAAATCAACTTGCCTAATATCTCTGCTAATATACTTTTTCCTATACCATCTTCACCTGAAATAAGCTGTGCATGAGAAAGATTTCCATTACTACATCTACTTTTAAAGTTTTCTATAAGACTACTATATCCAATAAAATTTCTCATTAAAGCACCTCTTTTTATTTTTATATCTTTACAAACTTATCTACATCAATTACAAAAACAGTGGCTCCACCAACTTCAACTTCTAAAGGAAAAGGCATATACATACCATTTTCTCCTGATAATCCTGGTTGTGTTGATACTACCTGTTTTCTTTTCTTGCAAACTTCTTCAATAACGTTTATTACTACATCTACTTTATCAATTTCTACCCCAATCATTAATGTGGTATTACCTGATTTTAAAAATCCGCCTGTTGTTGCTAATTTTGTTACCCTAAATCCCTTATCATTTAATTCTTCGATTAAATCCAGTGCATCGTCATCCTGCACTATAGCTAAGACCAATTTCATAATAACCACCTCATTTTCAATTCTCTTTATTATATTTTATCATAATATTTGGCCAGTTAATAATATATTATTCACTTTCAACATATATTTATTTTCTTTTTATTAATATCCCTATATTTTTCTATTTTATACAAAAATTAAAAATGTAAACTTAAAGAGAAATACAAAGCTTCATTTTTAGCTTTGCATTTCTCTCTTTATATCTCTTATTATATCTTCTATACATTTTTGCAAGTCTATATTTATGTATTCTTTATTTACACCTGATTCTTTAAGTTTTTCAAGACTGAAATCAACAGAATCTGCTAAAAATCTTCTACATAACTCATTATAATTTGGATTTTTTTGATTTCTTTCTCTTATTAGTGCTCTTTCAAGCCTTAATCCATCTTCAATATTTATATATATTGGATAAACTTTTTCAGTACCAAAATAACTTCTAAAACTATTATATGCTTCTAAAGTAACTATAGCTATATAATTACTTTCTTCTAAATCAATCTGTCCATCATCTATTGTTGAATAATACCATGGACCATGTACTGTATCATATCTTCTACACTCAATAATTTTTCCCTCATTTTTAAATTGCTCTAATTTATCTTCATTAATAAAGAAATATTCTACACCATTAGTTTCATTAGTCCTCTTAGGTCTAGTAGTATATAAGACTATGGGCTTTAAACTTAGCTCATTTTTATTGCTTATTTCTTTAAAGATAGTATCTTTTCCTGAGCTACTTTTTCCCATTAAACAAAATATCTTCCCCATAATTTCCTCCAGAAAATATACTAATATCATTACATTATGGTCATTAGTATTACAAATAAAAATAACTCATCTATTTATACAATCCTCAATGAACTATATAAAAATGAGTCATAATTATATTACTATAAAGCACTATTAATGTATAGTAATTTTTCATTATAAATGCTTTATAAGTTTATTTTTTATTTTTTCTTTAATCTTATAATATTCTGGGTTGTCCATATCCATAATTGTAATTTTATCTACACATTCATTACAGATGCACTTTCCTAAAATAGTTAATTTTCCCGCACCACAATCATCATTACATACAATACATTTTTTGTTATTTTTAATAATATCTTTGTTTTTAATTACCATAATACATCCCTCCGTTACTTTTATATTATATTTCTTTCCACATTAAGAGAATTTATTCAATGAATAGTACTTTTTTATAAATATTTTATACTGTTTAAGGGAAAATAATAATATTAATAAATTTAATGGAGGAGTATTTATGAAACAAGAAATAATAAGCTATTTACATGAGCATTATGATGAACTTTTTGAATTAAACAAATATTTATATACTAATCCTGAACCTAGCTATAAAGAATTTAAATGCTATGACTATATAACAAATTTTTTAAGTACTCATAATTTTAATATACAAAAAAACTTTTTAGACTTGGAAACATCTTTTTATGCCAGCAAAGGAAATGGATATCCTAAGATATGCTTTTTATGTGAGTATGATGCAGTTCCTGAAGAAGGGCATATTACAGGACACAATCTTGTAGCAACTACCTCTATTGCAGCTTCTATAGCTTTAGGAAACATTATTGATAAAATTGGTGGAACATCAATATTAATTGGTTGCCCTGGTGAATATCTAGGTGGAACAAAATCTATAATGGTTAAACAAGGTATTTTTGATGATATAGATGTGGTAATGATGACTCATCCTGATTTAACTACTTGTGAAAGTGGAACATCTTCTGCAATTATACCTTTAAAAATTAACTTTATAGGTAATAGTGGACTAAGCTTTTTAAATAATGATGTTTATACTTCCCTTGATGCAGTACTTTTAACATTTAATATTTTAAATGCTCTCTTAAAGGGCTTCCCAAAAGAAGTAGAAATAAATTCGATCCTTTCCCAAGGTGGCTATACACCTTTAATGTTACCACTAGAAAGTGAAGCTAAGTTTTATATAAGGGCTAATAACACTGAAATGGCTACCTTAGCTGAAAATAAACTAAGAGAAATAGTGAAGGATGTTTCAAATCTCATTCATGTTAAACACACTATTTCTTTATATGAGCCTCCAAACGAAGAGCTACTTACTAATCGTACCTTAAATAGGCTTTTCAGTCATAACTTAAAAGAAAATGGAGAAATAACTATAGGTGCTCCTAAAAATGTTCATTCTGGTTTAAGTATTGGAGCTGTAAGCCGAAAAGTTCCTTGCATTCATCCTTATTATCGAATTACAGAAGATGCATCTATCAAATATGGCTCTAAAGCTTTTGGTGATTGCACCATTAGTAAATTTGCTATGGATCAATGTATTAAAGCTTCTGCTGCTTTAGCATCTACCGCTTTTGATTTAATTGAAAAAAACGATCTTTTATCTGAAGTTAAAGAAGAATTTTATAATGTTTTTAAATAACTCTTAAAGAGGCTTAAGCATTCTTTCCTTAAGCCTCTTTTTATATACCGGTAAATTTTATTATGATATACTATAAATAAAATTAACATGTTTCTGGAGGTTATTTATGATTCAAATATATAAAAGCTTAAATGAATCTGATTCAACATTGAAAGCTTTAGATTCTATTGAACCAGGATGCTGGATCAATATTGTTGCCCCTTCTGAGGAAGAACTTATATTAGTATCTAAAAAAACTGGAGTACCTCTTACTTTTCTAAGGGCACCTCTAGATGATGAAGAAACTTCTCGTATAGATTTTGAAGAAAATTGTACACTAGTAGTAGTAGATATACCCTTTACAGAAATGGAGGATAACTCTCTAACTTATGATACATATCCACTAGCAATAATTCATACTGAAAAGCAAATAATTACTGTATGCTTAAAAAACAGCAGAATACTTACAGACTTTATTAATGGACGTGTTAAATCATTCTTTTCATATAAAAAATCTAGATTTATACTACAAATTCTAAATAGAATCTCAACTTATTACTTAATTTATCTTAGACAAATAGATAAAAAGAGTCTTATGATTGAAAAAAGATTACATAAGTCTATGAAAAATCGTGAACTTATCCAACTTCATTCACTAGAAAAATCACTAGTTTATTTCTCTACATCTCTTAAGGCAAATGAAATCACCTTAGAAAAGATGCTTAAATTAGAAATAATGCAAAAGTATGAAGAAGATCAAGATGTATTAGAGGATGTAATAATTGAAAATAAACAAGCTATCGAAATGACTGATATATATAGTAATATATTATCTAGTACCATGGACTTTTTTGCTTCTGTAATTTCTAATAATCTTAATATAGTAATGAAGGTCCTTGCTTCTGTTACTATATTAATGGCTATTCCAACTATAATAGGAGGAATCTTTGGTATGAATGTTCCTTTCCCTGGCAATATGGAAAGTAATCCTGGAGCCTTTAATGCCATTATTATCTTTACCCTTCTGCTAACTGGCGGAGCAGCTATAATATTATATAAAAAAGATATGTTCAATTAAAAATTTTTATTATCTTATAAATATATATTTTTCTTCTACATATAATATTATTAATCAAAATATATGCCTTTCCAAAATAAAAAACATATCCACACAAAACTCTCACGAGCCTGTGGATATGTTTTGTTTTTATGTTAATAACTTTATAATTGATAATTTTTCATTAAAATCCTTATATTATATTTTCAATTTTCTTTCTGTTATCAACTATTAACTATCTATTATTTTATTTTAAAAAAATAAAAAACCTACAAGATTAACTTGTAGGTTTTATGGAGGCGCCACCCGGATTTGAACCGGGGAATAAAGGTTTTGCAGACCTCTGCCTTACCACTTGGCTATAGCGCCATACCTGGTGGCTCGACCAGGAATCGAACCAGGGACACGAGGATTTTCAGTCCTCTGCTCTACCGACTGAGCTATCGAGCCACATTACCTGGCAACGTTCNNTGTAGAGCTTAACTTTCCTGTTCGGAATGGGAAGGAGTGTTTCCTCTACGCCATCATCACCAGATGCTATGATTCTCCAAATCTTCGATTTGGTTAAGAGTCTTGTACTCCTCGACTCTATAGAGCGAGTTTCCTTTTTCAAAGAAGCTTGTTCTCTGAAAATTGCATATAAATGATAATCTATTTTTATTGGTCAAGCCCTCGACCTATTAGTATCAGT
>NZ_MNRT01000003.1:48545-49955 GCF_001916075.1 Clostridium sp. 29_15 | reverse complement strand
TTTTATGATATCATATAGCTTAACCTGCGGAAAATGGAGGTTATAAGACATGAATCATATTGAAGAAAAGATCATTCAGACTATAGATGAACACAGAGATGAGATCATAGCCTTTGCGAAGGATATCCAGAGCCATCCGGAGCCGGGATTTTATGAGGAGAGAACAGCCGCACATGTTGCGGTTTTTTTGCGTGGCCTGGGACTTCGTGTGCATGGAGGACTTGCACGCACAGGAGTCCGCGCTGAGTGGATGGAACAGGACGGACCGAACGTTACTATTATCGGAGAACTTGACGCCATCGGATGTAAGTCGCATCCGATGGCTGATCCCGTTAATGGGACAGCACATGCATGCGGACACCACGCACAGATTGCAGCCATGATCGGCGCAGCATTGGCACTGACCAATGAGGAGGTTCAAGAATACATTGATGCAGATAAACGTGCACGGCTTCGGAAAGAGGGAATCGGCTTCCCGGCATCCGGAAAAAGCGAGCTGATCCGGCTTGGAGAATTTGACCATTCTGACATTATTATGACAACACATGTGCACATGATGCCGGTGGAGGAAGACTTCTACCTGGGAAATGCAGCTTGCAACGGATTTTCCGCAGAACGAGTGACAGTAAGAGGAAAAGCCGCACATGCAGCCATTGATCCATGGGATGGTGTCAATGCATTAAGTATTGCTTCCAGTGCCATTCAGATGATGGGACTGATGCGGGAAACCTTCCGGGAGGAAGACCATGTGCGTCTTCACAACGTGATCCGAAAAGCCGGAGATGTGATCAATGCAGTTCCGGACGAAGCGGTGATCGAAACAAAAGTCCGTGCAGCGTCTCTGGATGCGATCCGGGCAACACAGGAAAAAATGGACCGTGCCTATGACGGAGCTGCCTATGCATTCGGTGGTACGATCGAAAGAGAACCGCTTCAGGGATATATGCCGATCCTGCACAGAGGTGCGGATAAAGTGATGGAAGAATCCGTAAAGCTTCTGGATGTTTCATACCGATGTTCAAAGCCGGCAGATTTTAACAACGCCTGTACCGACGTAGGAGACCTGACCCATCTGTTTCCAGTGCTGAATTTTACATTTGGAGGATTTGCGGGAAAACTTCACGGAGCAGATTTTAAGATCATGGATGAAGAACTGGCTTATATCAAACCAGCCAAGCTTCTGGCACTGACTACGTATCGTCTTCTCTGTGATCAGGCAAAAGAAGCAAAAAAAATCTGTCGGGAATTTAAACCTGTATTTAATAAAGAAACTTATTGTCAGTATATACGAGATAATTTTCATGAAAATGAGTAGTTAACCGAATCAGAGAAGTCCTATGAGGGTACAATAAGCAATCTTGGATCAGGAAATCCTATGAGGGTACAATAAGCAATCTTGAATCAGGAAAT
>NZ_MNRT01000003.1:39865-48464 GCF_001916075.1 Clostridium sp. 29_15 | reverse complement strand
CGGATATCATAGCAAACAGAAGGAGAACTAAATGTCCGAAATTTCATTAGAACTGAAAAACATAAAAAAGAGCTTCCAGGAAGGTGAGGACGTCCTGGAAAGCATTTGTCTTACAGCAAAAAAAGGAGAATTTGTCACTCTGCTGGGGTCTTCCGGCTGTGGAAAAACCACCACACTGCGGATCATTGCAGGCCTGGAACAGCCAGATTCCGGCCAGGTTTTTCTGGATGGAAAGGATGTGACATCCCTGGAACCGAATCAGCGCAATGTGAACACAGTGTTCCAGAATTATGCACTTTTTCCACATATGAATGTAGCAGATAACATTGGATATGGGCTGAAATTGAAAAAAACATCGAAAGCGGAGATCAGCAGAAGAGTCAAAGAAATGCTGGAGCTTGTTCAGCTTACGGGCTTTGAGAGGCGTAAGCCGTCAGAGCTTTCCGGCGGTCAGCGCCAGCGTGTGGCCATAGCCAGAGCACTTGTGAACAATCCGGAGGTACTTCTTCTGGACGAACCCCTTGGTGCACTGGATCTGCAGCTGAGGCGTGCCATGCAGCACGAGCTGAAGCGCCTGCAGAAGAAGCTGGGGATCACCTTTATCTATATCACTCACGATCAGGAAGAAGCCATCAACATGTCTGATACGATCGCTGTGATGAACCACGGTCGCTTTGAGCAGATTGGGACGCCGGATGAGATCTATAATCATCCGAAGACCAGCTATGTGGCAACCTTTGTTGGAAATGCCAATATCCTGACCGGCATTGTGGAAAGCATTGCGGAAGAGGAGATTGACGGTACTTCCGCTCAGATCACCGTAAGAACTGATGCCGGAAAAGTAAAAGTATCAATGGACACCGCAGCTACATCTGACAGAGGATATTTCCCACAAAAAGGAGAAAAGGTTACCATCGCAGTAAGAAGCGAAAATATCCGGTTTGAAGAAAATAAAAAAAATGCACAACAAAGCACGCCAAATTGCACATCAGAAAACACACAAAAGAGTGTACAGGAGCCCGCAGAAAAAAACACAGAGGACAGCTGCGATGGCTTAACCGCCGAAGTCATTGAAAAAACCTTCGCCGGCGGCCAGCTCCGTGTTGTTTTGAAAACTTCGGAAGGTCAGGAAATCGTGGCAAGCCGTTATGGAATTGATACAAATGTCAGTGTAGGAGAAAAGGTGCGCTGCTGTTTTCTTCCTACAGATGCAGTGCTGGTAGATCGGGAAGAAAGATCAGAAGAAGTATTGCCGGATCAGTCAGGTCCCTGTGCAGGAGGTACCCATGCGTAAGCACAGAGCAGGCTCCGTATGGATGATCCTGCCGCTGTACCTTTTTACACTGATCTTCGTCGCACTGCCTCTTCTGTATGTAGTTGCACTGAGCTTTTCCACAGCAGACGGCGGCTACGGCGTGAACTGGAAATTTACTCTGGATAATTACAAGCAGATCCTGGAGCCTGTATACCTGCAGACCTTTACGGGATCCTTCCGCCTTGCGCTCACCAGCACTTTGATCATCTGTCTGGTGGGCTACCCCTTCGGATACTTTATGGCAAAGCTTTCCGGGGGCAAAAAGAAGCTGGCCATGCTTTTCCTGATGCTGCCTTTCTGGGTGAATTCCCTAATCCGTCTTTATGGCTGGATCATCATTCTCCAGAAAAAGGGCCTTCTGAATTATCTGCTGATGAAGCTTGGCATCATCCAGGAGCCCTCAAAAATCCTGTACAGCTATCCTGCGATCGTGATCGGTATGATCTATGTATTGTTGCCGTTTATGGCACTGTCCGTATATTCCAGTGCGGAAAAGCTGGACTGGTCCCTTGTGGAAGCTGCCAGAGACCTTGGAGCCAGCAGATGGAAGGCTTTCTGGAGCGTCACCTTTAAGCTGACTTTGCCGGGACTTCTTTCCGGAGTGATACTTACCTTTATTCCGTCTATGGGTCTGTTTTTTATTGCGGATATCCTGGGCGGAAACAAGATCGTACTTGTGGGAAGTCTGATCCAGGAGCAGATGACAAGAGGCAATAACTGGCCCTTTGCCGCAGCACTGGCTGTGGTACTGATGATACTGACAACTCTGATGATCGTATTATATCGGAAGCTTACCAATGTGAAGGAACTGGAGGGAATCGGATGAAAAAGAACTCAAAGCTTTCAGGACTGTACCTGGGAATCCTGTTTTTCCTTATGTATCTGCCCATTGGTGTGGTAGTGGTATTTTCGTTTAATGAAGCAAGACTTCCGGTGCGCTTTACCGGATTTTCCCTGAAATGGTATCAGGAACTGTTTCAGGACAGGGATCTGCTCCAGGCATTGAAAAACAGTTTGATCCTGGCGGTGTCCAGCTGTGGGGTATCTGCAGTGATCGGAACACTGGGGGCTGTAGGACTTTCCAGGATCCACTGGAAAACAAAAGGGGTGATGGAGTATATTTCCATCCTGCCTCTGATGATCCCGGAAATCATTCTGGGAATGGTACTGATGGCATTTTTCTATATGCTGAACCTGCCATGTGCCCTATATTTTGATGGAGGTAAAAGCAAGGCTTGTGGGAATGGATCCGTCCCTGGAAGAGGCAGCCAGAGATCTTGGTGCCGGTTCCTTTCGGGCCTTCTGGGACATTACCCTGCCGCTGATCATGCCGGCTGTTATATCCGGCTCTCTGCTGGCCTTTGCCATGTCCATGGACGATGTGGTGATCAGTATTTTTGTAACCGGGCCACGTGTATCCACGCTGCCGATAAAAGTTTACACACAGATGAAAACAGGCGTTACGCCGGAGATCAATGCACTTTGTACCATAATGCTGGGAGTGATCCTTCTGGTACTGGCAGTATATCTGATTGCAGGAAAACGCGGGAAGGGGAATATAAAAGATGAGCAATAAACTGATCGAGTTAAAAAATCTCACAAAAAACTTTGATGACCAGCAGGTACTCCGGGGCATTAATCTGGACATCCACGAAAACGAATTCCTTACGCTTCTGGGACCCAGCGGCTGTGGAAAGACAACAACCTTAAGGATCATTGCCGGATTTGAGGAGCCAAGCGGCGGAGAGGTACTGTTTAACGGAATTGAGATCTCCAAGCTGCCTCCATATAAAAGAGAGATCAACACGGTATTCCAGAAATATGCATTGTTTCCGCATCTCAATGTTATGGACAATATCGGTTTCGGCCTGAATCTGAAAAAGGTAGATAAATCTGTTATTGAGCAGAAGGTAAAAAGAATGCTGAAAATGGTAGGGCTGGAAGGCTTCGAAAAAAGAGATGTTACACTTCTTTCCGGTGGACAGCAGCAGCGAGTTGCCATTGCCAGAGCTCTTGTCAATGAGCCGAAGGTGCTTCTGCTGGATGAGCCACTCGGCGCACTGGATGCCAAGATCCGTAAGCAGATGCAGATCGAGCTGAAAAAGATCCAGAGAGAGGTAGGGATCACCTTTATCTATGTTACCCATGACCAGGAGGAGGCACTTTCCATGTCTGATACGGTAGTAGTCATGAACAACGGTGAGATCCAGCAGATTGGCAGCCCGACAGATATCTATAATGAGCCGGAGAACCGTTTTGTTGCCGGCTTTATCGGAGAGTCCAATATTATAGAAGGAACAATGATTAGGGATTTCCTTGTGGAGTTTGATGGCTTCCGTTTTGAATGTGTAGACAAGGGATTTGAGGACAACGAAGCCATTGAGGTTGTTCTCCGCCCGGAGGATCTGGATATTGTGGAACCGGATCAGGCCAAGGTCAGAGGAACTGTACGGAACATTACGTTCAAGGGCGTGCATTATGAGATCCTGATCGAGACGGAGCTTCGCACATACATGGTGCACACTACCGATTATGCAGAAGTGGGACGTGAAGTGGGACTGAAGTTTGGTCCTGAGGATATCCATGTTATGTGCAGAATGGGAGGATACTAATGAAACAGTTCAAGCATCTGATCAAGCCGTATATCATCTGGGCTTCGATCCTGATCGTGGTACCATTGATCCTGATCGTGCTTTATGCATTTACCTCAGATGGAAATGAAGTTCTGACCCTGCATTTTACATGGGCGAATTTTGCAAAATTTCTGGAAGCTACATATTTAAGTGTTATCCTGAAATCCTTCCGCCTGGGTATCCTGACCACACTGATCTGCCTGGTCTGCGGATATCCGCTGGCATACATTATCTCCAAATATTCCGAAAAGGTGCAGAGCTTTCTGATCCTTATGGTCACCATTCCCATGTGGATCAACATGCTTCTCCGTACCTATGCATGGATGAACATTCTTTCTGACAATGGTCTGGTGAACAACCTTCTGAAAATGCTGGGAATCTCACCGATCACCATGATGTATACAGATTTTTCCGTTATCGTGGGCCTTGTTTGTAACTTTATGCCCTTTATGATCATTCCAATCCATACATCCTTAAGTAAAATGGACAAGTCACTGATCGAAGCGGCCAACGACCTTGGTGCCAATCCCTTTCAGACCTTCTGGAGGATCACCTGGAAGCTTTCCATGCCAGGTGTGGTCAATGGTATCATGATGGTATTCCTTCTGTCCATATCAACCTTCGTTATTCCGAAGCTTCTCGGCGGCGGCCAGTACATGCTGATCGGTAATCTCATCGAGTCACAGTTTATTTCTGTAGGTGACTGGAACTTCGGAAGTGCCATCCGATTAAAGGAGGCAGGAGATGAAAAGAAAAAATACCATATTTTCAAAATTATATGTAGTGCTGTGTCTGGCATTTTTTTACCTGCCGATCCTTGTGACCATGATCTTTTCCTTTAACTCATCCAAGTCCCTGACCAGATTTACAGGATTTTCCCTGCGCTGGTACGGAGAGCTGATAAACAACATGGAGATCAGTAAGGCAGTTTATGTTTCGGTCACAGTGGCAATTCTGGCAACTGTTATTTCCACAGCGCTGGGAACCATTACAGCCATCGGACTTTCAAAATCCAGAAAGGTGCTGAAGGAGATGGTCCTTACCATCAATAACTTTCCAATTCTGAATCCGGAGATCGTAACCGCGATTGGTCTGATGCTGCTGTTTTCTTCGCTGGGAATGACGAAAGGCTATCTGACCATGCTGCTGGCACATATCGCATTCTGTACGCCCTATGTGATCACCAGTGTATATCCGAAGGTACGAAGCCTGGATCCGAACCTTGCCAATGCAGCCATGGATCTTGGTGCAACGCCATATCAGGCACTTACCAAGGTTATCGTGCCCATGATCAAAGAAGGGATTTTTGCGGGAGCGCTCCTGGCCTTTACCATGTCCTTTGACGATTTCGTAATTTCCTACTTTGTTTCCGGAAACGGAGTAAAAAATATATCCATTGTTGTATATAATATGACAAAGCGCATCAATCCCACCATCAACGCCCTTTCTACTATTGTGATCGTGGTCATTGTACTGGTGCTTCTTTTTGCAAATCTGATCATGCCGAAGCTTCAGGCCTCCACCGTGAAAAAAATGGATCCGAAAAAAAGAAGGATCGTTGCGGTTGTCACAGCTGCTGCGGTTGTTCTGGTATTGGGAAAGTGGACGCTCGTAAGCCAGGGAAACCACGTGCTTCGTGTATATAATGCCGGAGAATATATGGACCTGAGTCTTCTGGACAAATTTGAGAAGCAGTATAACTGTACTGTTGTATATGAAACCTTCGAGTCCAATGAGATGATGTACACCAAGCTGGCCAGTGGTGAAACCTACGATGTTCTGGTTCCGTCAGATTATATGATCGAAAGACTGATCAAGGAGGAATATCTTCAGGCCCTTGACTGGAAAAAGATCCCAAACAGCAAAAATCTTCTTCCCGAGGTACAGAATAAGGACTATGATCCGGGAAATCGTTATTCCTGTCCGTATTTCTGGGGAACTGTAGGAATCCTTTATAATAAGAATGTAGTCTCTCAGGAGGATCTTGACAAAGAGGGCTGGAATATTCTCTGCGATGAAAAATATAAGGGAGATCTTTATATGTATGATTCCGAAAGGGATTCCTTTATGATCGCCCTGAAAGCGCTGGGGTATTCCATGAACACAAAAAATCTTGATGAGATCCAGCAGGCTTATGAGTGGCTGATCCGGCAGAGAGATACCATGGATCCGATCTATGCAGGTGATGATGTGATCGACAACATGATCTCAGGAAACAAGGCAATGGCGGTTGTTTATTCCGGAGATGCTTCCTATATTATCAGCGAAAATCCGGAGCTTGGCTATTATACTCCGCAGCAGGGAACCAATACCTGGTATGATGCCATGGTCATCACCAAGGACTGTAATGAAGTAGATCTGGCTCATGAGTTCATCAATTTTATGCTGGATGATGAAAATGCTCTTTCCAATACCGAAGAAGTAGGATATACTTCTACTGTAAAGAGTGCATTCGAGGAGATGAAGAACGGAACTTATGAGGGAATTTCTTCCTATATTCCGCAGATCGACAATCCAAAGAATGAGATCTTCGGATACCAGAAGCCAAAGATCAAACAGAAATTCGCAGAGCTTTGGACAAAGGTAAAAGCAAAATAACAAGACGTCAGAGAGAGACATGAAGGAGGTTCTATGAAAGTAAAAAAAGCAGCAGCGATCATGTTATGTGCGGTACTTGGAACATCTATGATAACAGGTGTCAGTGTCAGTGCAAAGGATAAGGATGAACTGGTACTTTATACATGGGACGGAATGTTTCCGCAGGAAGTGCTGGATGATTTTGAAAAAGAAACAGGGACCAAGGTAGTATATTCCAACTTTGATACCGATGAGACCATGCTTGAGAAGCTTTCCCAGGCAAAGGGCGGCGATTATGATGTGGTAATTGCAGATGATTACATTATCGACAGCGCGGTAAAAGAGGGACTTGTCCAGAAGATCGACAAGGATACCGTTTCCAATTTTAAGAACATCAACCCCCTTTATCAGGGACAGTTTTATGATCCGGATGACGAATATACAGTACCTTACGGAGCAGGAATCCCACTGATCGTTTATGATCCGGAACAGGTAGATATCGACATTAAAGGATACAAGGATCTCTGGGATAAGTCTCTGGAGGACAGCATTGCCATCGTAGGTAATTACCGCGTGATCTGTGGCATCACACAGCTTTCCATGGGAGAGAGCATGAACGAAGAAGATGTAGCCGTGATCGACAAGACCGGTGAGAAGCTGAAAGAGCTGGCACCGAACATTCGTATGATCCAGGATGACAATACACAGAATGCCCTTCTCAACGGAGAGGCAAGTGTGGCATTTCTTTATACATCACAGGTAACACAGGCACTGAAGGATAATCCGGATCTTAAGGTGGTTTATCCGGAGGAAGGTCTTGGATTTGGTATTATGGGAATGTTTGTGCCAAGTGAAGCACCGAATGCGAAGGCTGCCAATGAATTTATCAATTATATCCTGGAGCCGGAAGTATCTGCACAGTGCATCAACTATATCGGATACTACAATACAAACAAGGCAGCAGATGATCTGGTAGACGAGAGCCTGGTTGTTCCGGACAGCGTGACAAAGGGTGAAATCGTACAGAATGTAAGCCAGGAAGCAGAGCAGGAATACAATAAGATCTGGACAGAGTTTAAAGCTGCCTGCGATTAAGCAGACGAACCAGTAAGGGGGTTTTTCAGGTGGAGATATACAAAGGCACATCCGCTTTTTCCGGAATAGCCATTGGAAAAATACTGTATTACCACAGAGGCGAATATCAGATCCGTCAGTCCATGGTAGACAATGTAAAAAAGGAGCTGGATCGTCTGGATAATGCAAGAACAGCGGTAAAGAATCAGATCCAGCATATGTATAAAAACGGAGCACCCCTCCCCAAAGAGCAGGAGCTGACCTTGAAACGTCAGCTGAAGCTCTTAAGTGGTGGCAGCTTTCAGCGGGCTGTGGAAAGCATGATCACGACAGAAAAGGTCAGTGCAGCTTACGCAGTCCAAACAACCAGAGATGAGCTTGCCAATGTGTTCCGCAAGCTGGAGGACGAGGCTGTCAAAGAACAGATCGAAAATATCAGGGAGATCTCCGAGCTGCTGATCGGCGCCATGGGTGGCTCCCATGCACGGATCAATCTGGGAGATGAGCCGGTGATCCTTGCAGCAGAGCAGCTTTCCCCAAATGAACTTCTGGAGATGAACAAAGCCAGTCTTCTGGCGGTAGTCATGCATCAGGGGTCTGTTATTTCCCATGTATCGATCATGGCAAAATCCATGGAAGTCCCCACCCTGGTCGAGGTGGAGATACAGAAAGAATGGGATGGTCATATGGCTATTGTAGATGGGTATACAGGAACACTGTATATCGATCCGGAGCCGGAGCTTCTTAAGGAATATGAGATCCGTCATGCAGCAGATAAGGAAGAGCGGGAAGAACTTTTGAGACTTCGGAACCAGAAGGATATCACAGCCGATGGCAAGGAAATCAAGCTTCTGGCAAACATCGGAAATCTGGATGATCTGAATACGGTTCTTTATTACGGAGCAGCAGGTATCGGCCTTCTTCGAAGTGAATTCCAGTATCTCGGAAGAGAGAATTATCCAAGAGAGAATGAGCTGTTCCGTGCCTATAAAAAAGTAGC